>DATGJE010000118.1:0-3985 GCA_035295305.1 Candidatus Acidiferrales bacterium
CCGAATACTAATCCCCCAGACGCCCACCCCATAAGAAAAATCGATGTGGCATAATAGCCATAGACCTGCGTCATCTTCACGAATTCGGCCTGATCGGCCATCTTGGGAATTAATGCCTTCATCGCCGCCGGGCGCGCGAGAATAAAGAGTTGCTGATCAAGGCAATCGAAGACCCACCCCAGCGCGGCAACGACCATCACGAACCAATGGTACCGGGTCATTTCCGAATACCAGGGGCCCTTCGCGAGCTCCGGCTCGACCGCCACGGGAACATCGTCAAAGCCATGCATGGGCATTTCTCCGGGGTAGCGCGAATCCGGGCGGGGATGAGGGCGGGCAATTTGTGAAGAATAGACCAGTACACTGGAATCCCGCCGGTTTTTCAAGGGCCGCAGGGAATTAACCCAACTTCCCCATCAGAGGAAGAAAATCGACAAATCGAAAGTTTTATTGGGAATCTGGGGAGGCAGCCGTTGACGCAAGTCGTTTCGCGATGGACTGCGGATGGTTGCCGGGGCGCGTCGCGGCTCGAAATGGGCGTGTAGTGCCAACTTTTCGGCTTGGCGGTCGGTCGACGCGCAGTAACATGTCGGCATGTTTCTTCGCCCCACCTACGTTCGGAAAAACGGCAAGCGTTATGCGTATTGGAAGCTCGTGGAGTCGTATCGCACCGAGCGTGGCCCACGCCAGCGAACGGTGGCGTACCTGGGGCAACTCGACGAAGCCGGCCGGCTGGGCGTGCACCAAGCCATCGAGCCGCAACCAACATCCCCACAGCAACGGCTGTTCATAGACTCCGAGACGAAACCCGAATTCGTTGAGATCGATCGCACACGGGTGCGTGTCGAGAACTGCCTGAAGTTCGGAGGACCGTGGGTGGCCTTGGAACTGGTGAAGCGTCTCGGGCTGCATGACTTCCTCAAACGAGAAATGCCGGCTGGCAAAGAAGACGTACCGTGGTCGCTGACCGCACTGATCCTGGTGGTGGCGCGATTGTGCGAGCCGTCGAGTGAACTGCGTATCGCCGAGCACTTCTATCGACAGAGCGCGCTGTGTGACTTACTGGGTGTGTCCGCCTCCAAAGTCGACGACAACCGCCTGTATCGCGGACTCGACGAATTGTTACCGTTGAAGGAAAAGCTGGAAGTGTTTCTGAAGGGACGCTACGGCGCTCTGTTCGGCATCGAATACGACTTGCTGCTGTACGACGTGACGAGCACGTACTTCGAAGGGCAAGCGAACGCGAACCCTCTGGCGAAGCGCGGTTATTCGCGCGATCACCGTCCCGACTGCAAACAAGTGTGCATCGGCCTGGTCGTCACGCGCTGCGGCCTGCCGCTGGGCTATGAAGTCTTCGCGGGAAATCGTCACGACTCAACCACTTTGCAAGAGATCGTGGAAATGATGGAGCGGCGCTATGGAAAGGCGCAGCGGATCTGGGTCATGGATCGAGGCATGATCTCGGAAGAGAATCTGGAATTTCTGAATGAAGGGGGACGACGTTACATCGTGGGAACCCCCAAGAGCCAGCTCAAGCGTTTCGAGCAACAGTTGCTGGCGCAGGACTGGCATCGTCTGCGCGACGGATTGGAAGTCAAACTGTGTCCCTGTCCTGATGGCGGCACGGAAACGTTTATCCTTTGTCGCAGCCGCGACCGCCGAACGAAAGAACAGGCCATGCACGCACGCTTCGAGAAGCGCATCGAGGAGGGCTTAACGAAGATTGCCGCCAGTTGCGCCAAACGCCGGCAAGAGGTGGCTCCCATCGAACGGCGCGTCGGACGATTGCTGGGACAGAACACGCGGGCGGCAAGGCTCTTCGACGTGCAGATTCGCGCCGCTGAAAACGGTGCTGCGCAGATCACGTGGAAAAAAGTCGAGAGCTGGCGGAACTGGGCGCAGCTCAGCGAAGGCGCCTATGTACTTCGCAGCAACGTCAGCGACTGGACCGACCAGGAACTGTGGCGGGCCTACATTCAACTCACCGAAGCGGAAGCCGCTTTCTGCATTCAGAAGTCGGACCTCTCGCTACGTCCTGTATGGCATCAAAAAGAGGACCGCGTGCTGGCGCATATTCTCGTCTGCTTCCTGGCGTATGTGCTCTGGAAGTTCCTGGGGCAGTTGTGCAAGAAGGCCGGACTCGGCGACGAACTTCGGCGCGTTTTGGATGAGCTCGGCGAGCTCCGCACAGTGGATGTCGTCCTTGCCACAAAAGATGGGCGCGAGATCCGTACGCGCTGCATCACGCAACCCACAGATCACCAGAAAATCATCCTTGAACACTTGGGCTGGGAATTGCCCCAGACCTTGCGTCCTATTCAAATGTAGTGACAACTTTCAGGAACCGGCCCTTACGCTCTATGTACTTACGTCAACTGTTGGGGAAGTTGGGCTAGAATTCGCAAATGCCCCACTTTTTCGTTGGCAATTTCGATTTCGAACACGAGTTGCCGCTGCACCACAAGGTGCTGACCGGCGCGAATGGCCGCGACGCGCGCGCTCGGCAGGTGGAACTGCCGGGCGGCGCCATTCGCTCGGACTTCGCCTGGGTCTGGCTCGCGATTGCCGAAGCCGATGACGTCATTCTCACCCCCGGCAAGTTCGACCCGGCGGATTTCGCGCAGCTCGTGAACTTCGGGCTCCCCGTCCCGAAATTTGTCGACCGGTCCTCCAACATCGAGCCGCGGGCGGATGCCGCGCTCGTCCCTTGGGGATGGACGGCTTCGATGCGCGATCTGGGCGTCGCCCTCGGCTGCCAGGCTCTCCACCCCCCGCTCGATGTCGTAAAAAAGGTCAACAGTCGGGCGTTTCGCTTTACACTGGAACAGGAATGGGATCTCGGACTTCCCGGAGCGGCACTGATGACCTCGCTCGACGAGTTGCATTCGGTTCTGCGCGACGCCGGCGATTTGCCTCATGGCTGGTTGTTGAAAGCCAATTTCGGAATGTCGGGGCGCGAGGCATTGCGCGGTCGCGGTACGGTCCTGGAAGAGAATCCAAAAAACTGGGCGCTAAAACGGCTGGCGAGCGGCGGGGCGATTGTCTTCGAGCCGATGGTCGAACGAATTTCCGAGGCGGGCGTTCAATTCGAGATTCCCCAAACCGACAGCAAGCCCGAACTTGTCGGAATCACGCCGCTCCTGGTCGACCGCGGCGGCGTCTATCGCGGCAGCCGGCTGGGTTGCCCGCCGGAAGAAGCAGAAAACTGGCAACCGGCAGTCGAAGCGGGTATGCGCGTCGCGCTGGCTGTCCAGCGCCTGGGCTATTTCGGCCCTTTGGGAATTGACGCCATGCGGTATCGCGACGCCGCCGGCAATATTAAGCTGCGGGCACTGCAAGATCTCAACGCGCGCTTCACGATGGGGCGTCTCGCACTTGGGTTGAGACGGCTTCTTCCTCAAGGTTGGCAGGGAACGTGGCTGCACTTCCCCGACAAGTGCCTTGCTGGGCGAGAATTTGTGGCGTGGTTAGAGGGCCTTAAGCCATCGCTGCCCGACGAAGCCATGGCCGTCGTCACTTCCCCACGAACAATCGGCACACACTCGGTCGACCGTCACGCAGCACTCGTCATGGCGCCTACAGCAGAAGCGTGCCGTCACGCCGAGCTCGTCCTGTTTGACGAACTGCGGATTGCGATCTCGTTTGGCCCGGAAAAATCGGCGTAACGAAACCTTCAGCCTCACCCCACCAGCCTATCCGCCCCCCGACGTGTCGACGTCGGTCGAGCGTTAGACCGGATAGAGTCGCATGCGGTCATTAAAGCCGCGGAGCTCGACGTAGCGTTCGAGCGCATTGACGTTAATGCTGCGAAAGCCGGGCTGCGCGCTCGATTTTTCGTCGAGCAGCTTTGTTCCCGAAAGTTTGTCGATCGCCAGCAATTGCAGCGACCAGACATGAATCGGGACCTTGCCTCCCTTCTGTTCGAACTTGCGGCTGGCGAAGACGAGAAACGGCGAAAACGTCATCCGCTCGAGCATCAGGTTCT
>DATGJE010000119.1:0-6414 GCA_035295305.1 Candidatus Acidiferrales bacterium
AGCGAAGTCATGGTTTCCACCACCGGTGTCGGCAGCCGCTCGAAAGACAGAGACGGGCTTCTCTCGTTGAGCGACTGCGAGAACTGCTCAATCCTCTGGTAGATTTCGTTGAACGCCTCTGGCCCAGTGGAAAATTGGCGATGCAACATGACTCCGAGGTAGGCCTCAAGCACATCGCGTTTCCACGTTTTCGAGTCGCCGGGTTCGCGGGGCTCCGCTGTAAATACCGCGTTGCCGCCCTGATGTTTCGACAGGTACATCGAAGCATCAGCGACTTGGATCAATTCCTGCGGCGTTGAACCGTGTATTGGGTACGCGGCGATTCCGAAGCTCGCCGTGATGTTTTTATCGCGCAGCAGCGGGTCAGACGCCACCCAGCTTCGGAGCTTGCCCGCAATCTGCCGCGCCTGCTCCACGCTCGTCTCCGGCATCAAAATCACAAATTCGTCGCCGCCGTAGCGCGCCACCACGTCCGAGCGGCGGCAATTCTGCTCCAGAATCAGGCCCACGCGCTGCAGCACCACGTCGCCTTCCAAATGCCCGTAGAAATCGTTGACGAATTTAAAGCGGTCGAGGTCCATCAGCACCAGGGAGAAAGGCCGGCTCGCGCGCGTGGAGCGCTTCCACTCTGCTGAGAGCGCCTCCATCAGGAAGCGATGCGTTTTTACTCCGGTCAATCCATCGGTGATGGCTTGCTCCTGCGCTTTTTGGTACGTCATCGCGTTGTGCAGTGCGCCGGCAAACAGGTCAGCCAAGGTCCCCAGCAACTGGATCTCTTCGTCGTCAAATTCGGAAGGCTCTGACGATTCCACGTAAAGCACGCCCAGCAAATTTTCCGCGCAGTTGATTGGCAATCCGATCGCGGAGACCGATCCCGGCAGCACTGGCCTCGGACCTGCTGGGTCGACTTCTCGCAAGATGGCGATTTTCCCGGTACGCGCCACTTGTCCCACCAATCCCTCGTCCAGCGAAATGTGCCGGCCAATGGCATCGCGTCTTTTGCCTGCCTCCGCTTGCACCACCAGTTCTTTCGCGGAATAATCCAGAATCGCAATGCCGATATGGTCGTAGATCAATCCTTGCTCGAGTTCTTCCGCCACCTTGGCCAGCATTTCTTCGGGATTCAGCGTCGTGATCGCGTGGTTCGAAATCTTGTTCAACAGGGTCAGATGCCGGGACTTCTTTTGTTCCTGCGCAAACAGCCGGGCGTTCTCCATGGCGATGCCCGCCTGGCTAGCTAGTACGCGCATCAACTCCAGATGAGTTTCGTCAAACGCACGCTCCTGCTGGCTATGAATCGCCATCACGCCGACGGCCCGGTCGTAAAGGATCAGCGGTACGCCGCAAAAACATCCAGCGGGACGCGTCGTTTTGACGCCCAGCTTGTCCAATTCTGCCGAGAAGTTCTCGCGGATCAGCAATGGCTGCCGCTCGCGAATCATGTACTCGGTCAGCCGGTTTCCGGCGGGCCGCGAGCGCTTCGGCTGCCTCGCGTTTTCCACCACTTCCAGTTCGTAGCGAATCTGCTCGTGCGCGCTGTCATATGTGGCGATGTAGAAACTCGCCAAGTCGAACAAGCGCCGCATCTCGATGTAGATCGTTTCGAATAATGTGTCGGTGTCGAGCGTCGAGCTCATCGCCCGGCCAATCTCATTCAGGATGTGCAGTTCCTCGCTGCGCCGCGAAGTCTGTTGAATCAGGTAACTGTTCTCCACCGCCATTCCGATCTGGTATCCCAGCGCCAGCAAAAGCCGGAGTTCCGCCGGAGTGAACTGGCGACTATCCGGTGTTCCCAGCAATAACACACCCAGCACGCGCTCTTTTGCCTGCAAACTGATTCCCACCACGGTTCGCAGATTCTGCGCAAGCAAAAGCTCGCGAATGCGTTTGAACGAAGGCTCGCGGTCCAGCGTCTGCCACATTCCATTCTTGGCAAGATCGCGCAGCACAACCAACCCGCCCAGCCGGGCAACCAGCTTCACAATCGAATCTTCCAGATTCTCTTCCAGCACCGTGGTGCTGAACTCGTCCGTCAGTCCGGTCGTCACCACGGAGATCGGTCCGTGCGTGTCGCCGTAGTGCAAGCACAGCGCGCCGCTCGGAATTCGCGCGACGTTGAGCACGCGATCGAGCGCCTGCGCCAACATCTTCTGAATTTCGCCGCCCAGGAAACTCGAAGTGGCCAGATTCAAATTCGAAAGCGCGAGCATGTTGCGTTCGACGCGATGGCGTTCCTCCTCGTACACCGCCATCACCATCAGCACGCCGCAGAAGAGCTGCGGCACCACCAGCGGCAAATGAAGATCGAGCCTGTTTAACCACGCGCTTCGAGGTTGTAGCAGAATTCCCAAATCCAGCAGGCCCCACACGACAAACGACGCTGCGAGCAGAAAATCCGATGGAGACTCTCGTTTCCTGCCTTCCTGCCAGAAAACCCGCGCCACAGCGAATAGCAGCAGGGCCGCTCCAAAATACAAAGAAACCGACACCCACTGCCGCGTGTATGCCACGGCCCACAAACCCGCCAGAGCAGCCACGCCTATGACTCTGCTGATTCGAACCGTCGCCCTTGCGTAAAGCCGCGCCGCTGCCAGAAACAGCAGCGCCGCCATCGCCAGCAGCCACTCCTCGAGCGCTGCAACCCACTGCCCCTGCCCAAACCACGACTCCATCACCCCGCTCAGCGACGTCAGCCCCACCGCCAGCCATCCGCCCGTCCACACCAGCAGATAACTCTGTCTTTTCAGCGCGTAGACATACGTGAAGAACGCGGCCAGAAGCATGGCTCCGGCCAGCAGGACGACTCCGACGATTCCCGCCTGAGTCAACAATTCATAGCTCCAGTGAACAATCGGCAGGGTGCTCTGGGAGGATAGCAGAAATTGCCGCGGACAAACTGCCGCGTGCTAGTGCGGTTGACGTTCCACGCAATGCTCTCCCGATCGCGCTTTTCCCCTCAATTCGGTTCAAATCGCGTGCAGCCCGCGACCCTGATTCAGCTCCAAAGTATAAAAACCAGAACTTTCCGGCGGCAACGGTACCATCGTACTTTCTGGCGTACTTCCTGACGCACTTCCTGCACTTTGTTCCGTGTACCGGGCTGCAAAATCTTCTATTGCTTTCCCATAGAGAGTTCTGGCAAGCTTCCGCTTGGCATCCCATAGGGGCGAGGATTATGACCGACAAACCGAACGAGAAATCGAATTACAAATCCAGCGGTAAAACCGGCGATAAACCAGATGTTCAGCAGGGAACTCTTGCGCTGATGATCTTGAAGACGCTCTCCTCAATGGGCGCTCTTCACGGCTATGGAATCGCCCGCCGTATTGAGCAGACCAGCGGCAATCTTCTGTCGTTGAACTACGGCACGCTCTACCCTGCGCTCCTCAAACTCGAACAAGAGGGCTATATCGCCTCCGAGTGGGGGCTTTCGACGAACAACCGCAAGGCAAAATATTACAAGCTGACGCGCGCCGGCCGGAAACAACTGGAACGCGAAGCGCAAGAGTGGGAACAAACCGCGGCCATCGTTGCGCGATTTTTATCGCCGGAAGGGGAGCGGACATGAGAACACTGCGCGCTTGGCTGTTGCGTTTCGGCGGATTATTCGCGCGGCAGCGCCGTGACCGCGAATTGGCCGACGAGATGGAAAGCCATCTCCAGATGCACATCCAAGACAATCTGCAGCGCGGCATGACGCCCGCGGAGGCGCGCCGCCAGGCGTTGATTAAATTGGGCGGCGTCGAGCAAACCAAAGAAAACTACCGCGACCGTCGCGGCTTGCCGTTTCTCGACACGCTACTGCAAGACATTCGTTTCGGCTTCCGCATGCTGCGCAAATCCCCCGGCTTCACGGTCGTCGCCGTCCTCACTCTGGCGCTCGGCATCGGCGCAAGCACGGCGATGTTCAGTGCGCTATATGGTTTGATTTTTCGTCCCTTGCCATACCCAAATCCGTCGCGGCTCGTGATGCTATGGGATTCGAATCGGGCAACAGGCCTAAAGCACATCATGGTAATGGAGGGTTCGTTTCCGATTCTGCGAAGCCATGCAAAGAGCTTCGATGGCATGGCCGCGTTCGGTTATTTCGCCCCACGCGACCAGATGCCTGCTTCAACCCTGTCAGGAACGGAAGAGCGCGTAAGCGCAGGCGGGGTAACATCGCAACTCTTCTCCGTTTTGGGAGTGGCGCCCATCCTCGGAAGAGAGTTTCTTCCCAGCGAGAACGTGGCGACACAGAGCGGAGCAACTTGGCAATCGCCTCACCTAGCAATTCTAAGCTATGCATTTTGGAGGGATCATTACGGGACAAGTCCGGATGTTATCGGGAAGACGCTGAGTTTGTCCGAGCTCGGATATCGGACGCAATTCACAATCGTTGGCGTGATGCCGAAAGGCTTTGATTTTCCGTATCCGCTGTACCCAGCGAAGCCGGACGTGTGGCTGAATCTGGCCGTTCCAAACTGGACGTTTGCTCAGGGCAATATCTTGAACGTCGTGGGGCGGTTGAGACCCGGCGTGAGCATTGCTCAGGCAGAAGCGGAGATTCACACCATTGCGGACGGCATTCGCGCGCAGTATCCGAAGGTTTACAAGAATGAAGAAGTCGACGTGTCGCCGCTCAGCAGCGAATTCATTCGAGCCGTGCCGAGCGTCTTGTGGATATTGGTCGCTGCCTTCAGCCTCATTTTGCTGATCGGCTGCGCAAACGTGGGGAATCTTTTGCTGGTGCGCGCAGTGTCGCGGGAAAGAGAAATGGCGATTCGCGCGACGCTGGGCGCGGGACGTCTGGCGCTGATTCGCCATATGCTGGCGGAGGCGCTGCTGCTTGCGGTGGCGGGAGGGGCGCTGGGATTGCTGCTCGCCTATGGCACGCTGCACGTGTTTTTGGCAGTGCTGCCGACATCGATTTACATTCCGCGTTTGGATTCGGTCGCGCTGGATGTTCGCATGCTTGCACTCGCCGCGGGACTTTCCGTGCTTGCGGCGAGCGTGTTCAGTGTGCTGCCGAGCGTGCGTTTGACGCGGCCGAATTTGAATGAGACGTTGAAGTCGGGAAGCACTCGGCGAGAACACGCGGGCCATTCCGTTTTGCGAAGGCCGGGAAGCATGTTGGTGATTTTCGAGGTGTCGCTTGCGCTGGTTTTGCTGACCGGCACTCTGCTGATGTTGCGGAGTATGCAGAAATTGCTGGCTGTGAACAGCCGATTTCAGCCCGAGCATATGCTTTCATTAAAGGTTGATCTATCGAATGCCTATTTGATGCAGCTCCCCGACAGTTTTTCCATGTTGCCGTTGTACCAGCAATTTGAACAACGCGTCGCGGTGTTGCCCGGCGTGGAATCGGTCGCTTTGGCCGACGCGTTTCCGCTGGTGCCTCACGCGCACACTTCAGAAATGTTTAAGGCCGAGGGCGGGGGTGGGCGCATTGCGGAGGAATTTCAACCGGCGGACATGCGCATCGTCACGCCTGGATATTTCCCGATGATCGATATGAATCTTGTTCGTGGGCGGTGGTTCGAGGACGCGGATGTGCTCAAGTCGCTGCCGGTGGCCGTGATTAACGAGACGATGGCGGAACGCTACTGGCGTGATGGCGATCCCATTGGACTGAAGGTCAAGCCATATCGCCGATTCACGATGGAAGATGTCGCTTACACGATTGTGGGAGTGGTGCGCGATCCAAAACGATTCGGGAGTGGCGATACGCCGGACCCGACGGTTTTCTTAGACTACTCGCAAGTCCAATTGGGGAGCTTTACGGCGGTTGTGCGAACGGCCGGAATGCCGAAAGGAATCGCAGCGGGGCTGCGCGACGCCGCTTTGCAGATGGTTCCCGGGCAGACGTTTGTAGGGAACGTGAAGACAGGTGAGGAGTTGGTTTCGGAGGAGACCGCGATGCCCCGGTTCGCCACGCAATTGCTGACGGCGTTTGCGGGCCTCGCGCTCTTGCTTGCGGTAGTGGGGATATACGGGCTGATTTCCTATTACACGTCGCAGAGAACACATGAAATTGGAATACGCATGGCGCTGGGCGCGCAGCGCTCGGACGTGATGCGGCTCGTGTTGGGCGAAGGCATTCTGCTGGCTGGGCTGGGTATTGCGGCGGGCCTTTTCGCAAGTTACGGATTTGCGAACAGCCTGGCGAGTCTGCGGTACGGAGTCGGGTCAGCAGATTTGTTTTCGTTTGCGGGCGCAGCGGTGTTGTTTTTCTTTGTGGCGCTCGCCGCGTGCTACATTCCCGCCCGTCGCGCCATGAAAGTCGATCCCATGGTTGCGCTGCGCTATGAATGAGTTTTTGTAGCTCAGGTCCCGTTCACGCGGCATCTGCGTGAACTGACCTGAGGGCGTGCTCCTGTAGCGGCCCTTTTTTACTCTGAGTACTTACCCGCAGGCAGGCGAGCAAGGCGGCTC
>DATGJE010000120.1:0-2869 GCA_035295305.1 Candidatus Acidiferrales bacterium
GGTGCGGCGGCTTTGGGCATTTTCGTCGCTTGCCACGCCACCACCTGCCAGCGGCCATTGCGCCGGAGGAAAGTGCCTGTGTTGCGATACGACTCGGTTTCAACGAGGGGGCCCTGAGCGTTTTTGGTCTCCGTGCGCGCGACCAGCCGGAAGGCCACGATGGCGGCGTCCCCGAAGTCGTGAACGGTGACATCCTCGGCGGAGTAGGTGGTCTTTTTGCCGGGCGTGGGTTTCATGCTGCCAACATTTTTCATGATTTCGGGCTTGGTCCGGACGAGCGCGTTCGAGCCCGTGTAAATCACATCGTCGGCGAAGAAGCGGTCGAAGCCCGCGCGATTGCCGTGGCTTGCGTCGTCGAGAAACTGATTCAGCATGACGGTGAGCTGATGCGTGGTCGTGGACTGGCCAGGCTGTTGCGCGCGAACTCCCGGGAGCAGCAGAACCATCATTACAGCCAATTTTGCGATTTTCATTGCGACTCTCCGCGTTTTTTCAATGGCCACATTTCCCGAGGTTCAGACCAGCGAGGAAATTCTCTGGTGCGGAAGGAGGGATTTGAACCCCCACGGCCTCTCGGCCACAGGATCCTAAGTCCTGCGCGTCTGCCAGTTCCGCCACTTCCGCACGGAAGCCGAAGTATAGCCTAGAAAGGCTCGCCGGGGAGCGGGGGCAGCACGGGCGTTACTTTGCCCCAACCATCGGTTTGCGCGGTCTTCATGTCCTTAACCAGTTGTGCGGGCAAATCCGCCTTCAAGTGCGGACGGCCGGGCTGATTCCCGAGCACCCAGGCGACTCCGGCGACTGTTTTCGACACCACCTGAATTTCCTTGTAGTCGATTTTTTCCGGAGTGTCCGTGGGCCGGTGATAATCCACGTGCAGCCCGACGGTGAAAAATGCGATCGGTATGCCCATCTTGGCGAAGTTGTAATGATCGCTGCGATAGAAGATGCGCTGGCCGTTCGGTTTGGGACCGAGGTTATCGTGCGTAGCATCGGGAGCGGTCGCATCGTAAAAATGATTCAGCTTTAGTTTTTCAAAATTGTCGTTGACCGACTCGATGGTCTTCTCCAAATCGTCGCTGCTGATATTCGGGCCTACGACCAGAACTTCTCCTGGATTCACGAGGAAGTGAGTCGGATTGGGGTCGACGGAATTCGGCGATTTGGTCCGGCCGATCATGTCCATGTTAACGTCCGCGACGACTTTGGTCAGGTCAATCGGCGGAAACTCGTTGAAGTAACGCGAGCCCCACAGACCTTTTTCCTCGCCGCCATTCCACAAAAAGATAATAGTGCGCTTGGGGCGAATGCCTTTGGCCGCTCCTTCAGCATATTCGCGGGCGATGGCGAGCAGGCCTGTGGAACCAGAGCCATCGTCGTCGGCGCCGTTGTTGACGTTGTGGCCGTTGGGCAGCGGCGCGCTCAGGCCAATGTGGTCAAGGTGGGCGCTGATGACGACGTATTCATTCTTTAATACGAGGTCGCTGCCTTCGAGAATGCCGACGACATTTTCGCCGTGTCCCTCTTCGCTGTGAATGGCGGCGTGCAGAGTGAGTTTCTTGCCCGCGTTGAGCACAAAGGAATCATGTTGCGCGTTCGTGCCCGCGGCGTAGAAAGCTTCCGTCGCATTCAATTTCTCACCCTGGAAAATCGCGTTCGTCATTAAGACGCCAGCGGTAATGGAAGGCGCGCTGGGGCAGGCGGGCTGCTCCTGAAATTTCGTGACCTGGAAATTGGGGCCGTTCAGCGATGGCCCGCGTCCGGCATTAGGATTCGCCATGGCGGAGAGTTGTAGAAAATCGGCGATGCGGACCACCGCGACAGCGCCGTCTTTCGCCGCGTATTCTTCAGGAGTCAGAAAGTCGGTGCACTCCTCGCCGAGCGGGTTGGGTCCAGGAGCGCCGCGCCTGGCCGCAGCGGCTGCCTGTTGGGCGGCAAGCGCGGGCGGCAATCCGGCGACGACGATGATCTTGCCGTGAACGTCGAGCCCCTGATAAGGATTCGTGTTGGATTTGTTAATCACGTAGCCGTTGCCGGCGAAAACTAAATTGCCGTCCACGTCGAATGATTCGGCGGGAGGCAAGCCGCGAAAACCGCCGACAGGCTGGACAGTCCAGTCCCTGCCGTATTCGAAGTCAATCTTGCGGAGCTCCGCAGGTTCGCCGGCGCGAGCGAATGGCGACGGCGCGGACAGCGAAGCCTTCGATTCCTCCGCCACAACTTGGCGAGTAACCAGCGCAAAGGGCATGAAGTATGGCTGCAACGGGCCGTTCGTGTCTGTGGTGCTGCCTCCCGGTGTGAGACCCCATTCAGCCAAGTGACTCGCAACGTAGAGCGCAGCCGTGTCGTAGCCACGCGATGGGAGGTTGCGCCCTTCGAGCTGATCGGACGCGAGAAAATAATCGTAAATCTTCATTTCGTTTTCGGTGATCGAGTCGGCGTTGCCATATTTCGCGAACGCAGTCGATTTTGCCGCTTTGCGTGCGGATTCGCGCGGAGCCTTCGTCGCTCCCGTGGTGAAGAGCACGGCGAGCGAAAGAATGGCGAGCAGAGAAGAGCTGACAATAATTCGGCGCATAGGTCCTCGAAGTATCGGGTTTAGAAATCGCGGTATCTTACCCCGGATTCACAAATACCGCATGAGATTCGCAACAGATTTCACCGAGGCTTTTGAATGCGAGCTAATGTAACTGTCAGAGAAAGGGAATCATCAGGGAAGAGACGAGCGCAGCAAGAGAAAATTGCAATCGCGAGACAGCATGAACATACAGGAAGCGACGCGAAGTTATGAAAATTGGATGCGTAGTTGCACCACGGTGGTCGAAGCGGACTTGCGCAGCAAGCACGAGCAGATGAAAGAGCATGAGTT
>DATGJE010000121.1:0-13913 GCA_035295305.1 Candidatus Acidiferrales bacterium
TCGCGCGTCAGCCTTCTTCTTTGGATTGTCACCATCGCCGCGCTTATTGCCGCCGCTCTTGCTGTCGGCGCCACTTCGGCCACCACGGCCATGGAGCGTCGCGCCGAAGTCGGCCTGATGAAAGCCCTGGGCGCAACGAATTTTCTGGTCGGCGGTTTGTTTCTCTGCGAGCAATTGCTCCTGGCCATCGCTGGAGGCTGCTTGGGTTTTCTGTTCGGCGCGGGCCTCGCGCGCGAGTTGGGTGAGACAGTCTTCGGCGTCGCGACTTCGCCGCGCCTGATCGTCCTGCCGATAATTCTTGCAGCTGCAGCTGCCGTCGCATTGCTTGGAAGCTGGATTCCGCTTTATCGCGCCGCGCATGTCCCGCCCGCACCCATTCTGAGGGGGCAGTAGTGTTCAAGCGCCTGCTCTTCCACTTGCTTCGTGGAAACCGCGTGCGGCTCGTTGTGGCGCTGCTTGCGCTCATCAGCGGTGGCGCGGTTGTGTCGGCACTGTTGAATCTCGATTTGGATATCAACCACAAGCTGACGCAGGAATTTCGCTCCCTCGGCGCGAATGTCGTCATCTCCCCGCCGCAGACCTCATCTGCAGCACCGGGTGTACCGCCGCTTATGGGTGAGTCAGTTGTGCAAAATATTGAGAAGAATATTGAGCAAAATATTGGCCGTCAATCCCCGGTTCCCGGCACGGTTGCATCTCCTGATTTGTACCTCATCGCGCGCGCTGGCTCCAAGAATGGACAAAATGTCGTCGTCACGGGAACCTGGCTCGACCGTGTCTCGCAAATGGAACCGTGGTGGAAAATTGCCGGAACCGGAAGTGTTTCGCGAACGGATCTTTCTCGATGTCTCATCGGCCGCAATGTGAGCCGCAGTCTAGGCCTTTCGGCAGGCGGCAATATCGCCTTGTCGTATCAGGGCCGCAGCGTAACTCTCGCGGTTGCGGGGGTCACGGATGCGGGCGGCTCGGAAGACAATCAGATTTTCGTCAACTTGCCCGTCGCGCAAAAACTTGCCGGCCTCGACGGCAAGATCGAGCTAATCCAGTTGAGCATTCCCGGCTCGGCAGCCCAAATCCGCAGCGTTGCGGACAAACTCCAGGCCGCTTTTCCCGCTCTCGAAGTAAAACCGATTCCGCAAATCACGGAAGCGGAAGGGAAGCTTCTCCGGCGAATCCGCTTTCTGATTTTTTCTATGGGATTGCTCATTCTTGTCCTCACCGCGTTATGCGTGCTAGCAACAATGGCTGCGCTCGCGATGGAGCGTCGCCGGGACGTCGGCCTCATGAAAGCTCTCGGCGGCTCGATTCAAAAAGTCGTGCGACTGTTTCTTGCTGAGGTCGGCGTCCTCGGAACCGTGGGCGGAATCTTCGGATATGCGCTCGGCATGGCTCTTTCCGTTTGGATGGGCCATCGCGTTTTCGGCACAAGCATTTCCCCGCGATGGGAAGTGTTGCCTGCCACCGTCGTCCTGATGCTTTGCGTCGCGCTCGCGGGAGCTCTGCCTCTGCGCTTGCTCGGCAACGTTCGTCCCGCCGTAATCTTAAGAGGAGAATAATCAGTGTCGCTCGTCGAGGTCACGGAACTGAGAAAAACTTTCGACGACGTCTGCGCGCTCAATGGCGTATCCTTCAGCGTCGAATCCGGCGAATGGATCGCCATCCTGGGCCCTTCCGGTTCCGGTAAGACTACGCTCATCAATATTCTCGGCGGGCTCGACACGCCCACGGGCGGACGCGCTATCATCGATGGCGTTGACGTGGGCCGTCTCGACGAAGCGGGCCTTACGCGCTTTCGCGCTGAGAAAATCGGCTTTGTCTTTCAGCAGTTTCACCTCGTCCCGTATCTCACCGCGGTTGAAAACGTCATGCTCGCGCAATATTTTCACAGCACTACGGATGAACATGAGGCTGCGGAAGCCCTCCGCCGCGTCGGTTTGGGCGAACGACTCACTCATCTTCCTTCGCAACTCTCCGGCGGCGAACAGCAGCGCGTCGCCGTCGCCCGCGCGCTCATCAATCATCCCAAGCTTATTCTTGCCGACGAACCCACGGGCAATCTCGACGAAGCCAACGAGGAGACAGTGATTCGCCTTCTGCGTGATCTCCACAACGAAGGCCACACCATCCTGATGGTTACGCACGATCCCTCAATCGGCAGTCTCGCGGATCGCCGTATCGAGCTCGCGCACGGCCGCCTCGCGCAAATTACCGTTTACTCCTCCGAAGACGAAGCACGCATCGATCACGTACTCGAGGAATTGTGGCTCTGCGCGGAAATCGGCAAACGAGCGAAGCTCGCGCGTTTCCATTCCCTTGATGCCGATCCCGAACGCACCCTGCAACGCCTCTCTGTTGTGGGCTTGGTGGCAATGCACGATTCCGAAATTGAATTGACTGACCGTGGCCAGCGCCGCGCTCGCGATGTCGTTCGTCGCCGCCGCCTCGCTGAGCGCCTCTTCACAGACACGTTTTCCATCGCCAATGCCGAAGCCGATTCGCAAGCCTGCAAATTTGAGCACATAATCAGTCCGGAGCTCGACGAGCGCATTTGCAGCTTCCTCGGTCATCCTGTGACATGCCCGCATGGCAATCCGATTCCCCCCGGACCGTGCTGCCCTGCAAAGGCAAGCGGCAAATGATCGCAGCACCTTGGAAAAGTAGCGATTTGCTCGGTGCATCCCTGACGTATTGCCGTCACGAATGAAAATCTATATATGCCCATTCCACTCGACATCCGCAAAAAACCCATCGACGTTAAAGTTCACGTCTCCACCGGATCCGGCATAGACATCACCTGGTCCGACGCGCATACCAGCCATTACGACTTTGCTTATCTTCGCGAGCATTGCCCCTGCGCAACTTGCAGAGAAGCAGACGACACGAAATCCGGTCTCGCCGAAAAAATCTCCGGCGGTTCGGCCGCGCTGCCGCTATTCAAGCCCAAGGTCACCGCGCGGGCCGCGGCAGCGGTGGGAAATTACGCCATTCAAATTGAATTTACCGACGGTCACGCCACGGGGATTTACAGCTTTAGCCATTTCCGCGAAATCTGTCCCTGCGAGTCGTGCGTCCGCGAATTTCGCAGTGAAAAGTCTGGCTAACGCCAGGCCACATTAGACCTCGCGTCCCAGTGCCTATCACGCAATTTCCATTCCATGCATCATCTTTCTTTTTTGCCTTGTTGGCCGTATAGTCGTTCTCCGCGTCTATCCGTCCATGGCATCGAACCTCACACCGCCCGGTCAACTCAAGACTTCTGCGCGTCCTGTCGTCAACGTCCTTGTTGCCACCACGGCGATGCTCAGCTTCATTTCCTTCTGGCGTGCCGGCGCAATTGTACTCAATGACTTAGCCTCCTCCGCATATTACGCCGGAGGTGAAGCGGAGCAGTTCATCGGCAAATCCGCACCGTGGTTCATCCTCGGTGTAATGCTCCTGGCCTATGCCGTTTCCCTGATCTACGTCGAGAGCTGCAGCATGTTCGTTCGCGGCGGCGTTTATCGCGTGGTCAAGGAGGCCATGGGTGGCAATCTCGCGAAACTTTCCGTCTCGGCTTTAATGTTCGACTACGTCCTGACGGGGCCAATCAGCGGCGTGGCGGCGGGACAGTACGTCGCTGGTTTGGGCAATGAGCTTCTGCGGTACGGACATATTCATCTTGTCCTGTCCGTAAACGCCACCGCCGCAACCATCGCTATTCTCGTCACGGTTTATTTCTGGTGGCAGAACACCAAGGGTATCCCGGAGTCCAGCGAAAAAGCACTGCGCATCATGCAACTGACCACTGTGATGGTGGTTATTCTGATCGTCTGGTGCATTTATACCGTCTACGTTCGCGGCGCTCATTGGCCGCCCGCGCCTTTGCCGCAGAACATGATTCTCGACAAGCACTCGCTTGGCTGGCTCAACGGATTCCACTTTGCACACACACTTACTTTATTGGTGATCTTTGTCGGCATCGGCCATTCTGTTTTGGCCATGAGCGGTGAGGAAACGCTGGCGCAGGTCTATCGCGAAATCGAACATCCCAAGCTGGCGAACCTTAAGAGGACCGCTCTTATCATCGTTGTCTACAGTCTGGCTTTTACAGCGTTCGTTTCGATTTTTGCCGTGATGATTATTCCAGATCACATCCGCCCCCGTTTCTTCGAAAATCTCATCGGCGGCCTGTCGATGAACCTCCAGGGCCCCTTCGGTCTGCGCCTTGCCTTTCATGTGTTTGTGGTTGTTGTCGGAATGCTTATCCTCTCCGGCGCTGTTAACACGGCCATCGTCGGCTCGAATGGAGTACTCAGCCGGGTTTCCGAGGACGGTGTTCTTACGGATTGGTTCCGCCACCCGCACAGGCGTTACGGCACTACTCACCGGATTATTACCGCTGTGGCCGCCCTTCAGATCATTACCATTCTGGTGAGTCGGGGCGACGTCAGTTTTCTCGGAAATCTTTATGCCTTCGGCGTGACCTGGAGCTTCGCGATGAAAGGAGTCGCGGTCCTTGTTCTGCGCTACACCCATCCACAGGATCGCGAATACCGCGTCCCGTTGAATTTCACGATCGCGGGTACGGAAATTCCTCTCGGTCTCGGCCTAATCACTCTGGTTCTGTTGCTCATCGCTACCGTTAACCTCTTCACAAAGCCTGACGCCACGATCGCCGGAGTAGTCTTCTCTGCCATTTTATTTGTGGCCTTTACGTTCTCCGAGAAGCGAGTGCAAAAGCAGCACGGTACAAAGCACTCGACGGAGCTCGACCAATTCAATCTGGCTCAGGAAGCGGACCTCACCCCTGCAAGCGTCGGGGTTCGTCCTGGCAACATCCTGGTTCCCGTCAGCAACTACTATGCGCTCTATCATTTGCATTCTGTTCTCGAACGATTGAGAACTGATGAACAAGATATCGTTGTTCTCCATATTCGCTTGTTGCGTCGCGCTGCCTCCGGCGAATACGATCTGAATCCCGAACAGCTTTTCAGCACCATCGAGCAACTCCTCTTCACCAAAGTCTTGGCCATTGCCGAAAAGGAAGGGAAACCCGTCCGCCTCGCTGTGGCCGCTGCGAATGATTTGTGGGATGGCATTCTGCGTTCTGCGGCGAATCTGCGTTCAGCATCCATTGTCGTAGGGGGCTCCTCGAAAATGCCGCTGACCGAACAGGCACGCGAGGTTGGCCTCGCCTGGGAGCGTATGCCCGAACCGCGTCCTCGCGTGGCCCTCGAAATCGTCACCGCCGGCGGGCAGCAACGCGTTTTCTATCTCGGCCCGCACTCGCCGCATCTCACGCCAAAAGAAATCGACTTGCTCCACGATATTTGGCTCCGATTGAGCGATGAATTAAAGGGCGAGGAAATCCATCATCACGACATCATTCATTTCGCTCTGACCGAGCTCGAACGCGAAATCGCGGAAGGCCAGGGCGAAGCAGTTCTCGCCCGCCTTCGCCAGCACCTACAAGAAATCAAAGACCGGCGCTCCTCTTTGACTTAGCCACCCCGATCAAAGGCTCACGTGCGCCGTGCCGAAGGACTGCTGGGTCTCTCTGGGGCCCTACGCCTGAGAATCTTTCTTGGCCTCTCTGCGATCACGGATGCGATTGATTGCCACACCTGCCTGCATCGCAATCACCGCGAAAGTATTAAGGTCGTCCACTGTGAACATCCCTCTTCGCGAAAGGTTATCGACATACAACAAGCCGCGCAGCCTGTTCCCGATTCCCAATGGTGCGCACATTGCCGACTGTATGCCCGCGTTCGCGACGCTCTGGCTCGCCGAAAGGCGCGGATCGGATTGGCCGTCGGAAATCAGCATGGGAAGACCCGCCTGCATCACCTGTTTGATGATGCTTCGCGAAATTGTGAGTTGCGGCGTTCTTTGTTCGTGGTGGCCTAATTGCCCCGCACGGTAACGGATTTGCGCTGGCTCAAAGCTGTAGCTACCCTGGCTGACGTCTCGCCGCTTCACTGATTCCTCGTCGAGCAGCATCACGAAACCGCGCTCGGCGGCTGTGATTTCAAGCGAGAAATCCAGAGCGCTCTGCGCCAACTGTTCGACCGTTTGCATTTGGCTGAAGGCCCGATTGACCCGCTGCAGCAGCGTGAGCAAACGATTCTCATTTTCGACAGCCTGCGCCCGCTCGCGCTCGTTCATCCCAAGAGTGCCTGCGTCCCCTAGCGGCTCGACCACTAGGGTTGAACCCGTATAGGGCGAACCTGAATAGAAAGAGTCAGAATAGGCCGGTTCTTTTAGAACTTGAGAGACCCTGCGCGGCAATTGCGCCGTGCCATAACTCGTGATTGTCCGCTCGGCGGAGTCCTCGAAGCGCAGCTGGAAAACCCCCACGGTTATCTCGTCGTTGCCGCGCAGCACCGCTTCCTTTGTCGCCTTTCCGTTGATCTTCATGCCATTGGCGCTGTTGCGATCGAGGATTTGCCAGTGCCCATCCAACGTCGAGCGCACCACCGCATGCAGCCGCGACACGCTGGCATCCTCCAGCATTATGTTGCTTGATTTCGCGCGACCAATCGATACGGGCCGTTCGCCCGCCAGCTCAAAGACGCGCGAACCTTCGCCATCACGATGAATCACAATGCGAGGCATCTGAGAGGTCCTGCTGCCATCTTCTCGGTACAAGGCCCGCAAATCAAGCGCAAAGCCACTCGGCATTGCCCGACGTTTAACGTTCGCCTCTGCCAGGATTGAGACGTCCGCTATCCATCTCCAGAAGAACTTTGCTAGCCAAGTTTCTCCTTGATGTTAAAATGCCTTTCCTTTATTTGCGCGCAATGTTTACAGTGTTTGCGCGAAAAGGCTTGCTTCGCAAAGCGTTCTAGACAATCGAATGTCTGAGGAGTTTCAAGTGCACAAAGTTGTCATCATCGGGAGTGGCTGCGCCGGTTTGACAGCCGCGATTTACGCCGCGCGCGCCAATCTGAAGCCCTTGATCATTGACGGTCACGAGCCCGGCGGGCAGCTTACGCTCACCACGATGGTTGAGAATTTCCCCGGCTTCCCGGATGGAATTCTCGGTCCGGAACTGATTGAGTTCATGCGCAAGCAGGCGCAGCGCTTCGGCGCTGAGTTTCGCTCCGGCGCCGTCTCGTCCGTCGCCTTCAAAAACCGCCCGTTCAAAATCGAAGCTGGCAAGGAAGCCTTTGAAGCCGAAACGCTCATCGTCGCTGCTGGAGCGTCCGCGCGCCTTCTTGGTCTCGATTCCGAAAAGCAGCTGATCGGCCACGGAGTTTCCACGTGTGCCACCTGCGATGGTTATTTTTTTCGCGATAAGGAAATCGCGGTCGTTGGCGGCGGCGACACAGCCATGGAAGAAGCAACGCATCTGACGCGCTTCGCAAAGAAAGTCACCATCCTCCATCGGCGCAACGATTTTCGCGCTTCCAAAATCATGCTTGATCGTGCCAAGGCCAACGACAAGATCAAATTCCTGACCCCAGTCGTCGTCGAGGAAGTTCTCGATCCCGCCAAGCACGACGTCGAAGCCGTCAAACTTCGCAATATCGAGAACAACAAAATATCGATCCTCCCGATTTCCGGTCTCTTTATCGGCATTGGTCACGACCCCAACACGAAAATTTTCCGCGGGCAGCTCGACATGGATGAAGCCGGCTACCTCAAGACCCACAAAGGTAGTCGTACGAATATCGACGGCGTTTTCGCTGCCGGCGACGTCCAGGACAAGACCTATCGCCAAGCCGTCACTGCGGCAGGTTCCGGTTGCATGGCCGCTATGGACGCGGAGAAATTCCTGGAGGC
The DNA here is from genome assembly GCA_035295305.1 of Candidatus Acidiferrales bacterium. GTDB lineage: Bacteria > Acidobacteriota > Terriglobia > Acidiferrales > UBA7541 > DAHUXN01. The sequence continues at coordinate 7,765 of DATGJE010000121.1, forward strand.
CCATTCGCACTGATCTCTGCCTGCCTCCATGCCTAAATCTCATCATCCTCCCGAAATCTCGTCCTTAAGAGCGCGCCATCGGAGCCGCTGCTAATGCTGCGCTCGATTCTGCTCGAACTGTCGCGCAGTCCCCGGATGTCTCATTTTGTGATGCACAATGGCACCAGCCGCCGCATGGCGCGCCGCTTCGTTCCCGGCGAAGCCCTCGACGATGCCGTCGCCGCTGTCCGCGAACTCAATGCGCGCGGCCGCCCGTGCAGCCTGGATTGCCTTGGCGAAAGCGTAACCAGCGACGCCGAAGCGCGCCGTGCCGCGGAAACCTATCTTGGAATATTTGACCGCATCGCAGCCGAACATCTCGATTGCAACGTATCGCTCAAACTCACCCAACTGGGCCTAGATATCAGCGAACCCCTGTGTGAGGATCTTTTCGCAAGAATCGCCGCCCATGCCGCGGCACAAAATAATTTCGTGCGCATCGATATGGAAAGTTCCGCCTACACGCAGCGCACGATCGACATTTGCAAACGCGCTCGAGCAAAAAACAATGCCGTCGGCACCGTGCTTCAGTCATATTTGTATCGCACGGAGCAGGACGCAAAGGACCTCATCGCTGCTGGTTGCCGCCTCCGTCTGGTGAAAGGCGCTTACAAAGAACCACCCGAAGTCGCTTATCCGAAGAAGGTGGACGTCGACGCAAACTACGTGAAAGTGATGAAGATTCTGCTGCCGAGCGGTATTTACCACGGCATCGCGACGCACGATCCCAAAATGCTCGAGGCCACAAAAAAATTCGCCGCTCAGAAGGGGATTCGCAACGATCAATATGAATTTCAAATGCTCTATGGAATTCGTACGGATTTGCAGGATCAGCTGATTCGTGAAGGCTATCGCTTGCGAGTTTACGTCCCTTATGGCTCCGACTGGTTCCCATATTTCATGCGTCGGCTGGCCGAGCGCCCCGCCAACCTGAAATTCTTCCTCTCCAATCTATTTCGCAAATAGAGTTTCACGGATTACCTGAACGCGTTGCGGGCCACTACCTATTTCTTCCGGCACACAGTGACGCCATCTCGCAGTGGGATCAGCACTGGAAATAATTCCTTCGAGGAGTAAACAGCCTTATTGAACTCCTGCACTCCGCGTGTGTTCGGGTCTTTTGCGCGCCGCGTCACGCGTCCCGACCACAGCGTATTGTCCGTCAGCAGCAATCCGGCGGATTTCAATCGCGGCAGCGCCTTTCGCAGAGCTGCGGGGTACTGATGCTTATCCACGTCCATGAAGATCAAGTCGAATTTGCCTTTTGTCTTGTCGATCATCGCCAGCGCGTCACCGGTCATCACGGAGATTCGTTTTTCCACGCCCGCCCGTTCGAAAAACTCTTTCGCGCGCCGCGCATTTGAAGGATCTCCGTCCGTGTAATAAATCTCCGCGCCGGGTCCTGCCGCTCGCGCCAGCCATATCGTTGAGTACCCGATCGCCGAACCCATCTCGAAAATCCGTTTTGCGCCAGAGATTTGTGCCAGCAAATAAATCATCCGGCCCACCGCCGGACCGATAATCGGAATATCGCGCTGCCTCGCCAGCCGCTCCATGTCCGCGAGCACGGCGTCGCGAGCCGGCAGAATATCGTAAATATACTTCTCAACATTTGCTTCCGTGATCTTACCGGCCATCAATCCGCCTTTCGGTGACGCAAATAAGAGTTGCGCTTAACCGATGCTTTCACCCGGCTTCAACGCATGAATCTCCAGCCCTGGAATATCCTGCGACAGTCTCTTGAGTTCTTCGGGCGTTCCGGTGAGCACGGGAAACGTTCCATAATGCATCGGCACGACGTGCTTCACATTGAGCAAACGGATCGCCATCGCCGCTTCGCGCGGGCCCATCGTGTAATAGTCGCCGATCGGTAGCATCGCTACTTCGGGCTCGTACAGTTCAGCGATCAACTTCATGTCGCCAAAAATCGCCGTATCACCCGCGTGATAAATCCGCAGCCCTCCGGGCAGTCGAACGATATATCCGCATGGCTCGCCCCCGTAAATTATCTTCTTCCCGTCTTCAATTCCGTTGGAATGCAGTGCGTTCACCATCGTCACTTCGATTTCGCCGGCTTTAATTGTCCCGCCTTTGCCCATTCCTGTCGTGTTCTTCACGCCTTTCGATGCCAGCCACAAACTCGTCTCATAAATTGAGATCACCTGCGGCTTGAACTTTTTCGCGATTTTCACCGCGTCGCCGATGTGGTCGCCGTGCCCGTGGGTAATCAGCACCGTATCCACCCGGCTCAGTTTCTTGGCCGCCTTCGGGCACACTGGGTTCCCATCGACCCACGGATCCACGACAATCACTTTCCCGCTTGGCGTCGTGATTTTGAATGTAGCATGCCCCAGCCACGTCAGTTTGTTCCCGTGAGTTTCCAGCACGATCGCCTCCACATGTTTGTCTCCAAGAGTTGAAGTATGAATGAAGTTCTTACTTACTAGGTGTTCCAGATTTCGGCGCGAACGGATTTGCGGTCAAACTTTGAATCTCCTTTTCGAATTCCGCGCGCGGCCTCGTCCCAAAAAATTGCGCGTCAAATTCTCCATTCGGCTTGTAGAAAATTGTCGAGGGAATCGCGCCGTTCCACGCCGGATCAACCCCATGATTGAATGCGTCGACATCAATTCCTGGTTTCTGCCGATAATTTGGAAAATCCGGCCGGTACATCGCCAGAAAGTGGCCTACGACGTTCAGATCTGCGTCCGCGTCGTAACTCACGCCAAGAAAAACCACTCCTTGGGGCTGATATTTTTTCGCTAGTCCAACCAGCATCGGATATTCCGCTCTGCATGGCTCGCACCACGTCGCCCAGAAATTCACCACCAAGGGCTTGCCTTTATATTTCGCTACCAGTTTTCGATAGCCCGCCAAATCGATCAACGGAAGCTCGTCAGTTCGCTTTGAAGCGGAGTTTGTCGCCCTAGTTTTCGATGTCGCGTCGCTTCTTGCATTTTGTGCAGGTCGCAACGCAGCTTGATCCGCATGCGACGCGGCCAGTGCTGATCCGAAACACGCGTATCCAAGGCAGAAAATCACCGCCGCTGAACGGGCCTTTCCTTTAAGCGTTATCGTTTGATTGGTGGTCATGCGGTTTATTCTATCTGTGCGCCTCGCTCGCTTCAATGTGCTGTTTTGCTCACAAAACAGTTTCGTTCCATCGGCATAATTCTAGCTCTCGAACCCTATCCACTCTAGCCGAAGATTGATACAATAGAAGCCCACCCTTCATTCGGCCATGAATCTGGTAATCGGCCCCGGTCCTGCCAGAAGCCATACGATGCTTATCGCGCCCAACGCGAATCATATCGAAAGACCACAAGGAGAATTGTAGTCATGCGAAAAATTCTGGCTGTCACGCTCGCGCTTTCTTTGCTGTACATTCCGCTGTCCGCTTACGCAGCCAGTCCGGTCAATGTAAATGCTCCGAGGGCCGTCGTCTTATGGCAGGACCAGCAGGATCAGCAATACCAGCAAGACCAGCAGGTTCAGGATGACTACGCACCCTACGTGCCATATTCTCCCGAGCAGCTCGACAATCTGCTGGCTCCCATCGCTCTGTACCCAGATCCCTTGCTCGCGCAGGTTTTGCCCGCCGCAACTTTCGTCGATCAAATCGACGACGCGGACCGCTGGGTGCGTGCCAATGGCCAGGAAGACATTGACGATCAACCGTGGGACGTCAGCGTCAAGGCCGTCGCGCATTATCCCGAAGTCCTCGACATGATGGACGAAAAGCTCGATTGGACCACCGCTGTTGGACAGGCCTATGTCAATCAATCGACCGATGTGATGGAATCCGTCCAGCGCTTGCGCGCCATGGCCTATTCGCAAGGCAATCTCGTCAGCAATTCCCAGTGGCAGATCGTCGACCAGGACGGCGTCATTCAGATTTGGCCTGCCAGCCCCCAATACATTTACGTGCCCACCTACGATCCAACCATCGTCTACGCCCGCCGCGCCTATTTTGGAAGCGTTTTCGGCGTGGGGATCGCGTTTGGCGCAGGCTTTGCGATCGGCGCATGGCTCGATCGTGACACCGATTGGCGCAATCATCGCGTCTACTACACCGGATGGCGGGGTGATAACGATTGGCAACGTCGCTCCCGTCCCTACATTCAGCAAAACAACATTTACATCAATAATCGCGTCTCGAATGTCACCATCAACCGCACGGTCGTCAATCGCAGAGTGAACGTCAACAACGTCAACAACTACACGAGTGTTCATCGCGACGTCAATTTCGACAACACCGCGCGCAACAGAAACGTTCCTTCCCAGAACAATCGCGGGAACCAGAACAGCGGGAATGATCGCAACCAGAACCGGCAAAGTTTTCAGAACAATCAAAACAATCGGCCGAACACCAGTACCGGCTATCAGGCTCCTTCCGTCGATAATCGCGTCATCAATCGCAATATCGATACCAGCAATCCTCGGCTGAACCAGTTTCGCGGGCGCCAGACCCCGCAGCAACAGGTGATTCCGCAGCAGCAGGCGCCGCCCCGCGAGGTTCGGGTTCCGGAGCAGCAACAGCAGCAGCCAAATCGGCAGACACAACAGGCCACACCACCGCAGCCCATTCGGACATTTCAGCAGCCCACCCGGACCACGCCGCCCCAAACGTTTCGCCAGGTGGCGCCACAACAGGTTCGGCCCGCCACCACGCCGCCCCAGGGTCCGCACGCCTTCGGTCGCAGTGAGGGTAATTTTACTCCGCAAGCCGCGAGCCAACGCGGCCAGCAGAGTCGTCAGCAAATGAACAGGCCCGCGCCTCCACGGCCCGAACCAAGCCGCGCACAACCCAACCAGTCGAAGCGGCCGGGCCGTCCTGGGAGCCTCCTATGAGCCACACTCAACCGCAAGCGAAAGGACGCACTCCTATGCAAATTCGAACGCGACAAGATTCGGTCACAGTAGTAACTCCTTCGGCCCTCGTTTTCTTGATTGCCTTGGCAGCAGTTTTCTTCGTCTTCGGGAATGTGGCGATTCTCTATGCCCAGGACGCGGCTCAGGAGACATTTTCTTCGCCTCAACAGGCAATGCAAGCGCTTGTGCAAGCCGCCCAGGCGAAAGATCACGCCGCCCTGGACAAAATATTTGGCCCCGCCGCTCAGCAATTGCTTTCCGGCGATCCGGTTGAGGATGCAAAAGACATGGATGACTTCTCCAAAGGCGTTCAGGAGTCCGCCCAGCTCAAACAAGACAGCGATTCGAAGTACACGCTCACCGTCGGCCAGGATAATTGGCCGTTTCCAGTGCCCATAGTGAAACAGGGCGATCAGTGGGTTTTCGACATGAAGGCAGGCTCACAGGAGATTTTGAATCGCAGAATTGGAGAGAACGAGCTATCCGCAATCACCACCTGTCGCGCTTATGTTGTCGCGCAGTGGGAATATTTCACGCACGACGATTGGGGTCATAATGGCGTCGCCGCTTATGCGCCTCGGTTCATCAGCACGCCAGGTCAGCACGACGGCCTGTACTGGGAAACTGCCCCGGATGAAGCTCCAAGCCCGCTCGGCGCTCTCGTCGCCGAAGCTCGCACGGAAGGCTACGGCTCCCAGAACGCATCTTCGCAGAACGATGCCGGCGACAGTAACTCCTCCGGAGGACATCATCCGTACCACGGATATTATTTCAAAATCCTCACGCGCCAGGGGCCGCATGCCCCCGGCGGGGCATATGATTACATCATCAACGGCAATATGATCGCAGGCCACGCCCTGATCGCCTATCCCGACAAATGGGGCAATTCCGGCGTGATGACCTTCATCGTCAATCAGCAGGGCCGCGTCTACGAGAAGAACCTCGGTCCTGACACGGACGCGCTCGCCGCAGCCATCACCGAATACGATCCGGATGTGACCTGGAAGCCTGTCGACTGGCACTCAGGCCAGCAATAAACGAGCGTCGCAAGCCGCCGTTCCGAAAACCTGCCTCGGACGAAGGGTCAGAAGCGGAAGACAAGTCCGATCGATGGCACTTGGTTGTGTGTCAAGCCAGTAGCGCCACACTGGTCAAAATCGCACTGCCGCGGTCCCTCAAGCATCCAGTCGCGATACTCGGCTTGCAGAAACCAGTGTTTCGTGAGTTGAACGTCGGCT
>DATGJE010000122.1:0-16901 GCA_035295305.1 Candidatus Acidiferrales bacterium
CTCAGCCTTTCAGGTTGACGGACATCAAATAGACCATCGGGAAGATAAACATCCACACCAAGTCCACGAAGTGCCAGTACAGGCCGCTCACTTCGACGTGATCCGCATTGAATTTTCTGCGGCCGAAGCCCAGCGCGATAACGCATAAATAAATCACGCCGATCGAAACGTGCAGCATGTGCAAGCCGGTAAGCCCGAAGAACGTGCCGCCGAAAAGCGGGTCACCCCACTTATTCGACCACGGAGTCACCCCTTCCGCGAACAATCGGAACCACTCCATCATGTGCAGACCGACGAAAGCGATTCCTCCGACAGCGGTCAAGAGAATGTAAATTACGGCTTTCTTGATTTCGTTGCGATGCGCGGCAGCGACGGCCATGACCATCGTCAAGCTGCTCGACAGGAGGATGAATGTCAAGAATGTCGCGTTGAGGATAGCGGGCGAGATCTCGAAGGGCCGCGGCCAGTTCGAGCTCGACAGGCGTACGTACGCGTAGGCAAGAATCGCGGTGGAAAATGTGAGCGAGTCGGAAAGAAGGAACAGCCACATTCCGAGTTTCTTGGTATTCGTGGCAAACGGGGCCACGCCGCCGCCCCAAGCCGACCCCGCAATAGCGTCGATGTCCAATTCAGCCAAGTATCACCGTCCTAGCAAGAGAAGTAGGAAGAGAAAAACCCACAGTCCATCCATGAAGTGCCAGTACACGGACGTGATTTCGGTCGCCGTCGCGAACGTCAGCCGGCGCAATTTTCCGCGTCCCACATACAGCAACGCTACAATGCCTCCGAGCAAGTGAAGTCCGTGCGCTGCTGTGAGCACGTAAAAAAAACTGCCGCTCGCATTCGTCGCCAGATAAAACCCTGATATCACCATCTGCCGCCACGCGATCAGTTGCCCCGCAAGAAACAGGAATCCGAGAATTGTGGTTACAGTCCACCAGTGCCGGAAACTTTCGCGGTCACCTCGCGCGAAAAAGTGCCGGGCACGCACAATCGTTACGCTGCTGGCCAGCAGGATCAGTGTGTTCAACCACAAAATCCTCGGCATCGGGAATGCCTGCCAATCACTCCCGACACCCTTCCGCACGATGAAGGCGCTGGCGAACGCCATGAAAAACATCAGTATGGCGCCCATTCCGATTGCTATTCCCGTTACGTAGACGCGTTGCGGTATTCCAGAACGCCCGCTAGGCGAGCCGTCGTCATCTCGCCCTGGAAATGAAGGCGGCTTGCCTCCTCCGCCCGCTTCGATAATCTCGAGTTCTTCCGTGGTTGAAGTATGCGGCATAGCAGATCCCTGGTGCTAGGCTTTAGCCACTTGCTCGGGCGCAACATCTTGCGGCGTGAAATCCTCGGCCGCACCCGGCACGCTGTATTCGTAGGGCCCGCGATAGACGGTCGGATAATGGCCAGCAAAATTGTCGTGCGGCACCGGCGTGCTCACCTGCCATTCAAGTGTCGTCGCGCGCCATGGATTTCGCTCCGCCTTCTTACCGTGCTTAATGTTCCAGAAGAAATTGAAATAGAAGAACAATTGCGCCGCGGCCGTTACGAATGCCGCGATACTGATGAATACATATACGGGCTGGAGGCGCGCCAAATAATGAACCGAGTCGGTGAGGGCGTAGCGTCGAGGATCGCCCGCATACCCGAGGTAGTGCATCGGCATAAAAATGCAATAGACGCCCACAAAGGTCATCCAGAAGTGAATCTTCCCGAGCGTCTCGTTCATCATGTGCCCGAACATTTTGGGGAACCAATAATATGTCGCTGCAAACATCGCAAAAATCGCCGCCACGCCCATGATCAAATGGAAGTGGCCAATCACGTAGTAGGTGTCATGCAGGTAAAGATCCAACGCGGGCTGCGCCAGGAAAATGCCGGAAAGGCCGCCTGTTACGAACAGCGAAACGAAGCCGATGGCAAAGAGCATAGCCGCGGTGAAGTGGATTCGCGCTCCCCAGAGAGTTCCAAGCCAATTGAACGTCTTGATTGCCGATGGCACTCCGATCACCAGTGTTAGAATCGAAAACGTCAGCGCCGAGTATGGATTCATTCCGCTGATGAACATGTGATGGCCCCACACCATGAAGCTCAGGAAGCCAATCGCGCTCAGCGAGTAGACCATCGCCTTGTAACCGAAGACAGGCTTCCGCGAGAACGTCGAAAGGACGTGCGAAATGATTCCCATGGCCGGGAGAATCGCGATGTAAACCTCTGGATGTCCGAAGAACCAGAAGAGATGTTGCCAAAGCAGTGGCGAGCCGCCCGCATGCTTGAGCAGGACACCGCTGACCATTTCGCCGCCGGGAATAAAGAAGCTGGTCATGGCCAGCCGGTCTAGAAGGAGCAGAATGCACGCGGCAAGAAGCACTCCGAATGCCAACAGTGCGAGGCTGGCCGTTATAAACCAACCCCACACGGTCAGTGGCATGCGCATCAAGGAGAGTCCCTTAGCGCGCAGGTCAATCGTGGTTCCCAGGAAGTTTATTGCCGACATCAACGAAGCGCCGCAGAACAGCGCGATGCTCACGGCCCAGAGCGTCTGGCCAAGCCCCTGACCCGGTCCTGCAATTTCGCCAACTGCGCTTAGAGGAGCATAAGCCGTCCAGCCGCTGATGGGCGATCCACCCGGAACAAACGCCGAAGAAAGCAGGACGAGCATCGACACAAATGTCAGCCAGAACGACAGCATATTGAGTGTGGGAAACGCCATGTCTGGCGCTCCGATTTGAATCGGAAGGAAATAATTGCCGAAACCGCTTTGCGGCACAGTTGTCAGAACGAAGAAAACCATCAGCGTGCCATGCATGGTGATGACGCGAAGGTAGTCCTCCGGCGAAACAACGCCATTGGCAAATCCCCAGATGTGCACGTTCGGCCAGGCGAGGTGAATTCGCATGATCACCGAAAGGATTACGCCAATCGTAACCGCGGACAGGCCAAGCAGGATGTACTGCGTGCCGATGATCTTGTGGTCCAGACTGAAAATATAATGCCGGATCCAGCCTTTGGGCGCTTCCGAATGGTGGACGGGACTAGCGTGCGAACTCATTGACACTCTCCCATGTTGCGGGTCCGTTATGATGATTACTCAAAGCCATAACTCTCACTTCACTGCCCAGCTTGCGCGTTCTGCGCCTCTTGCTTCTGCTCCCACTGCTGGAAATCGGCGTCTGACAGTACGTGCAGCATGGCGTGCATGTGGTAGTGCCCCAAGCCGCAGAGCTGGTTGCAAGTGATTTCATAGTCGCCGATCTTGGTCACCGTAAAGTGCACGGGAATCACCAAGCCCGGAACCGTATCTTGCTTGACGCGCAACTCGCGCACAAAAAAGCTGTGGATGACGTCCTGCGAGCGCAGCATCAACTCGATTTCCCGTCCGACCGGCAAATAGAGGTCTCCGGTAACAATATCGTCTTTGCCGGCCGGGTCATTCGGATCGAGACCTAAAGGATTGCCGGTAGATGCATCGATGTCTTTCGGATCGATGCGTCCAAATTTGCCGTCCGGTCCGGGATACCGAAAGTTCCATACGAATTGCACGCCCGTAACCTCGACCTGCAGGGCTCCAGGCTGAGGCCCACCAAAATGCACTTCGCCCCACGCGTGAGCGGCCATCACGCCGAGACCAACGAAGATGACAAGAGTCGCCGTGGTCCACACGACTTCCAGCGTGTGGTTGCCGCGAACAAACCGCGCCTTCTGCCCGTGGTCGCGATATCGGAAGACCATCCAAGCCAGTGCTAGTTGCGCCAGCACGAAAACAATTCCTGTCAGTATGAACGTGACGAAGAATTGCTGATCAATTTGACTGCCCACGGGAGTGATCGCGGCGGGAAACCACCATGTCTTGGCTATATGGAAATAAAGCGTCGATCCGACCAAAATAAGAATGACGATTGATAACAGGACGGCCGGCGCTGACGAGCCGGCAGACGATTTTCGCGAAACCATTTCCTCCGCTCCGGAAAGGTTGCGGCCTACGGAACAAACATCTGGCCGCCGATCCTTGCACGCAACACTCAGGTGACTATGAAGGCTCTATCAAACGCACAATGATATATAACACGCACGAAAAAATACAAGGGTGAATCAAGAAATTTTTCGCGGTCTTTTGGATACCAAGTTCCTGCGAGTGAGTTTTTGGTGCGGTCGAGTGGATTCGAACCACCACGGTATTGCTACCGTCAGCCCCTCAAGCTGATGCGTCTGCCAGTTCCGCCACGACCGCACATTGAAAAACACGAAGAACGTTATGAAACATCAGTTCGGTTTCTTGGGCACAGGAGCCTGAGGCACGGGTTTCTGCGCCGGAGTTGCAGGCCGGGACGGCGCTGTCGGCATCGTCTGTTCTAGGATCGAGCTGCCTTGTGCCGTTGTCGGCGCGCGTTTCAATGAAAGCGCCAGAGAACTCATCATAAACACAATGGCGCACCATGTCGTTGCCTTCGTTAGAAACGTCGCCGCACCACGCGGACCAAACGCCGTCTGACTGCCTGCGCCGCCGAATGCCCCGGCCAGGTCCGCGGCGTTGCCGCTCTGGAGCATGATCACAAAAATCAGCAACAGGCACACCAGAATGTGCAACGTAACCAGCACAAAATTATAGTGCCACCCGAGCCATACCAACCCCAGTGCCGCCGCAATCGCAATCACCCACTTCGCTGCATCAGGCATTCCTGCTCCATTTCTAACCCAAAGATACCCGCCGCTAAAAATTCACAATTGCTGAAAATGACCGCGCGTCCAGGCTTGCACCGCCTACGAGCGCACCGTCAATTTCCTCCTGAGCCATCAAACTCCGGATGTTATCCGGCTTGACGCTCCCGCCATAAAGAATCCGCACGCGCGCCGCCAATTCTGGCGTAAAGCGCTTTGCGGCTAGGCGGCGAAGAAAGGCATGCACCTCAGCGGCAATTTCCGGCGTCGCCGTGCGCCCCGTGCCGATAGCCCACACAGGCTCGTAAGCGATCAGAATACGCGAGAAATCCGGACCGGTCAACGTCGCCATACCGTCATTGAATTGACGCTCCAGTATTTGTTGTGTGCGGTTTGCATCTCTTTCGCTCTGGTCTTCTCCCACGCAAACGACGGGTTGCAAGCCCGTTTCAATCGCCGTCAGCAGTTTGCGATTCACGGTCGCGTCGGTCTCACCGAAGTATTTTCGGCGTTCGGAATGCCCAATAATCACACTGCTGCAACCTGCCTCGATGAGCATCGGCATCGAGACTTCACCAGTGCACGCGCCTTCGCGCTCCCAGCAGGCATCCTGGCCGGCTATCAAAATCGAGGCGCCTTTCGCGGCATCCACGGCCGCAGCTATCGCGGTAAACGGCGGCGCCACGATGATGTCGCAATGACGCGACGCCGCGACAAGCGGCTTAAACGTCTCGAAGAACGCTCGCGTTTCCGCTTGCGTCTTGTGCATTTTCCAATTGCCTGCAATGACTGGACGCCGCACGGATACCTCTAAATTGGAGTGAGAGCTTCAACGCCCGGGAGCTTCCGGCCAGCAAGAAACTCAAGCGAAGCTCCCCCGCCTGTCGAAATATGAGAAATTTTGTCAGCGAGCCCGGCCTGCTCGATCGCGGCCACGCTATCGCCACCACCAACAATGGACGTAGCTCCGCTCGCGGTGGCGTCGGCGACAGCCTGCGCGATTGCCATCGTTCCGCGTGCGAATGCCGGTTTTTCGAACATACCAAGGGGTCCGTTCCATACAATCATTCGCGCTCGGGAGATTTCGTTGCGGAAGAGCTCAATCGTCTTGGGACCGATGTCGAGGCCCATCCAATCGGACGGAGTGCCTTCGACTCCTGTCACCTGCGTCTGCGCGCCCTCTTCAGTCGAGCGCGCCAGGATATGGTCGACGGGCAGCACAATGCGACACCCGCGCTCCACCGCTTCCCCGAGTAACGTCAAGGCGAGATCCGTTTTGTCTTCTTCCACCAGCGACTTCCCTGTCGTGAAGCCTTTCGCACGGAAAAACGTATACGCCATTGCTCCGCCGATCAAAATTGTGTCGGCTATCTTGATCAGATTCTGAATCACTTCGATTTTATCCGAGACCTTCGCCCCGCCAAGGATCGCCAGAAACGGCCGTTCCGGATTTGTCAGCGCTTTGCTAAGATATTCAAGCTCTTGCTCCATGAGCAGTCCGGCCGCGGCTTGCCGCACAAATTTTGTAATGCCGACGACGGATGCGTGGGCGCGATGAGCCGAGCCAAAAGCATCGTCAACGTAAATTCCATCACAGAGCGCGGCCAATTGGCGCGAAAAACCCTCGTCGTTCTTTTCCTCCCCGGCGTGGAAGCGCACGTTCTCGAGGAGAAGCACCTGCCCATTCTTCAAGGCCTTGCTACGGGATTCAGGCTGCTCGCCCACGCAGTCCGAGGCAAAAATCACGGGTTTACCGAGCAGTTCCTTCAAGCGTTCCGCGACCGGCGCGAGGCTGTATTTAGATTCCGGTTTCCCTTTCGGCCGCCCAAGATGCGAGGCGAGCACCAGCCGCGCGCCTCGATCGATGGCCAGCTTCAGTGTGGGAAGGGTAGCGCGAATGCGTGTGTCGTCCTCGACCTTCCCACGGGCCAGCGGCACATTGAAATCGGCGCGGATGAACACGCGCTTTCCGGACAACTCCAAATCTCGAATGGAGAGTTTTTTCATCTCGTTGCGGACTCTGCGGCAAAACACGCCCGAGCTTAGAGCCGCTGGGCCATGAACTTAATCAGATCCAAACAACGGCAGGAATAACCCCATTCATTATCGTACCAGGCCACCACTTTCACGCAGTTCGATCCCACCACGCGTGTGTAACCGGCATCAACGATCGCCGAATGTGAATTGCCCAGAAAGTCGACGGACACCAATTCCTCGTCCGTGATATCCAGAATGCCTTTGAACGGTCCGTCAGCCGCGCGACGAAATGCTTCGTTGACGCTGTCAGCCGTCGTCGGCTTTTCGGTTATCACGGTCAGATCCACCACGCTCACGTCCGGCGTAGGAACGCGTAACGCATACCCATCCAGCTTCCCCTTGAGCTCCGGAATCACTAGATGAAGCGCTTTCGCCGCTCCCGTCGACGTCGGAATCATGGAAAGTGCCGCGGCACGCGAGCGTCGCAAGTCCTTGTGCGGCAAATCGAGCAGACGCTGGTCGTTCGTGTAGGAATGAATCGTCGTCATTGTGCCAACGACAATGCCAAACGTATCGACGAGCACTTTTGCCACCGGAGCAAGACAATTTGTTGTGCACGAAGCATTCGAAACCACGTGGTGCTTCGCTGGATCGTATGTCTTCTCATTCACTCCGAGCACCAGCGTGCAATCCGGATCGGTCGCCGGAGCGGTGATCAACACTTTTTTGACTGGCCCACGAATATGTTTGCGCGCCTCAGGTCCCTTGTTGAACACGCCGGAGGATTCCACCACAATCTGTGCGCCCGTTGAGGACCAATCTACCGCGGCCAAATCTTTCACCTTGAAGACACGGATTGCATGGCCATCCACCTGAATTGCGTCATCGCTTGCCTGAATTTTATTCGGCAGGTTCCCATGGATGGAATCGTATTTCAGCAGGTGCGCCAACGTTTTCGCATCCGTAATGTCATTGATTGCCACAATTTCGATTGACGGACAGCCGAGCGTTACGCGAAATACATTACGCCCGATGCGGCCGAAGCCGTTGATGGCGACTTTAACTGACATGGTTCCTCCGTGCGTTCTGTTGCGCTCACTTCGAACGATCAGAGCGCAGGCGGCATACGGAAGCAGATGCTAGGGTGCGCGAAGAGAAAAGTCAACGCGGCGCTAGCTGTATGTTTTGACGAGAATGACTTTCTCGCCGCTGAAAGTCACCAGAACTGTCTTCGATGGCGGATAACCGTAGATCCAGTCTTCCGTTTGTTTGCCGTCTTCGTCCAATTCCCTGACCTTTTTGTCGGGACGGCCCATCGCAGCCAGCACCATATCGTGATTCATCCCCACGATTGCTCTGTGGTCCTTAATCGCCTGCTGGAACTGCGGCGGGAGCGTATCGACCCAGTTAACCGCCGAGGAATGTTCACCGGCGAAGTCGAGGAACGGTGAGAGATCGTGTTTCAATTCGTCGGGACTTAAATTGGGAACCGTGTGCCCATAGTCCAGGATGAGAATAGCTCCCGTTTGAGCCTGACCCTCCGAAGTGGGCCCGGGAGCCACCGGACTCATGGGCCCAACTCCAATCTGCACGTGCTGTCGCCAATTCCAATGCTTCTTCGTCCCGCCGTTAATGCCGATGATGATTTCATTGGAGCGAAACTCAATGCTGCTGATTTGCACATGGTCGCCAGGATTCGCCGCCGCGCCACGCATCAGCGCTTGGCGCAAATTCTTGGCATCAATGGCTTGGCCCACCTTGTAGCGGAATCCCTGTTTCAGCGAGGGAATTGACTGAACAACGCGGGCGAATTCGCCGTCGACGTAACGGATTAGGGCGATCTTCGATTCCTGTTCCAGCGGCTGCTGTTTCTTGCCTGTTGTGGCCTGAACAATCGCCAGAAACAGATCCGGCGGAGATGCTATCATCGGCAGGGTGGCTTGCAATGGCTGCACAGGCTCTGGACGAAGCGGATACACGTGAGGCAAGTCGAAGCACGCAAGAACCAACATAACGCTCGCGAGGCTGGTTAATCGGAACATGGACGCATCGTCATTTCTTGCAAACCAGCGAGCCTAATGGGACCCCCATTTTGTCACTGGTTGAGCAAATAATACCATTTTTCGAGGGGATTTCCTGCATTTGAGTGGGGGCGGCCATGCCGGGAAAACTGCTCTTGAATGCAGTCTTACGTTGGGAGAAACGAACTAGCTTGCCGCGGCCTTGGACTTAACCGCCGCAGACTGCTCCTCGATTTTTTCCAATGCGAGTTGCGGCTCGAAGCAGCGCCGGCATCGCGCCTCATACATTCCACCCGCGCCGACGACAATCAATTCCTCGGAGGCTACCAACCGTTGCGTATTCACCGCCGGATTGCCACAACGCACGCAGATCGCGAGCAGCTTGGTAATTTCTTCGGCGACAACCAAAAGGCGGGGCATGGGTTCAAAAGGGCGCCCCATGAAATCGGTATCGAGTCCAGCAACGATCACTCGCTTGCCTGAATCCGCCAGCCGGGTGCAGCTCTCAAGCAGGCTTTCGCCAAGGAATTGCGCCTCGTCGATGCCCACGACTTCGGTCCGCGGCTCGACCTTTCCCAGAATGTCGGCACCCGTGCTCACTAAGGCCGAAGCAATCTCCAAGCCTGAATGCGAAACAATGCCGTTCGACGAATAGCGCTGGTCGATAAACGGCTTGAAGATTTGCACGCGTTGCCGAGCAATTTCCGCGCGTCGCAACCTTCGGATCAGTTCTTCGCTCTTGCCGGAAAACATCGGGCCGACAATCACCTCGATCCAGCCCATATTACCCTTGACGATATCCACGGATCCTCTCCTGGCCGATGTGCGTAGGCTAACACAATTCTCTGTGGAAATTCCCGGGCACGGTCCGGACCAATCGAGACGCCCTACTGCTTTAACGCGGCGCCTCGCACGGGTTGGTACAGCGCTGCATTGAAAAACGGTGCAAATGCATTGATGACGGCGGTACGAAAGGCATCCTGTCTCGTGATCATGTTGCGCGTCAACACTCCCCACGCGCCTTGAGCGTCGCGAATCCCGTGTCCACCGGCAAACGCATCTATCGCAACGCCTAGCTCAATGCCTTCATCCACCACCCGCTGCGCGAGAATTTCCGGCAGAAGGATGCTTCCCGACTGTCCGTAAGCGCTATTTCCATTCTTGTCCGCCACAAAGGCCCAGTTTTGCAGGAAAACGCTGCGCGAATCGCCGTTGCTCAGAACATCCAGCCCGCCTTCTAACCCTACGAAATAATCCCAGGGCAGTTTTTCTTCCCGTGCGCGCTTCACAAGCTCCTCGGCTCGATGGCGCGCGCCAGCCATCAACTCAGAGCGCGACAGCGGTGTGTGGCGAACTCCACTTACCACTTCCGCGCCCACCACTTCGAATGGAGCGTTAGGATCCAGGCTGGGGCCGAAAACGGTCAATGCCTCCCAGACTGCATTCAGTTTTGGGCGACGCGTACTTCCAACCGCGACTATGATCTTGGCCATGGCTAGAGTCGGGAACAATCCCGGAGAGTTCTATTCTTTCCAGAGCTGTGTTTGTTTTTCGCGCGCAAACCGGGCATTTAAAAATGTCTTCAAGTCTTCGATCGACGTAAAAACCTGATCCGAACACGCCAGCATCCACCCGCTGATTTGCTCCAACGGCAGCGGCGTAACCATGTAGACGGGGATCCCTTTTCGGTAGGCTACGGTCAGTTCCGCGGAAGTGCCGCCGCTCTGCGCCTTTGCATCCCCCCAAAAGCAGACGACGTAATCGGCCCTGTTTTCGATGAGGTCGAGATCAAAATGGATGATTTTGCGAACCACGCGCCGAAAACGCTCGAAGTCCGTCAGCTTCCACTCACGGAAGTGTGCCGCCTCTTCGTCGGTGAGGTTCTTCTTTTCGTCCTGCGCGGGATCGTAGACCCGATGGCCCAAATGATCGCGGAGGAAGGGGGCAAGCTTCTGCCGCCAGAGTTTACCGCCGCCGTCGGCGAATTCAATTGGTCCGCAGAGATATGCGAGCATTGAGGTCCGGGTAAGTCAGGACTCTAGCACGAGGTCATGTGCACTGCAAAGAGATGCCAAAGGAACGCAGCGAGGAAAAAATGGAGCGGCCGAGGGGACTCGAACCCCCGCCTACAGCTTGGCAAGCTGTCGTACTACCCCTATACTACGGCCGCTCAGACGGGCAGGCTTGGAACAAATCTTTTATAGCACGCCCGCACCGAACCCGACAAGGCCCGCGCGAACTACGGCTGCGCGAGAATGCAACGTCGCGGAATCAGCATGCGATCGGAAGAATCAGCTAGTTGACTTCAAGGATGCGAGTTGATTTGACGACCGGCGATTTTTTCTGGCGGTCTGCAAAGCGAGTCGCACGCTCTCTGTCAATATAGACCCGGGCGAATTTTTCGCCATCGTGATAATAGACCGTCACTTGCCAGTGGCGGTGTTTTCGCCGCCGGTCACGTCGGAATCGAGCTATGCCCTTCTTCGCTTTTGTCGTGGTTTTTTTCTTCACAGGGTATCCTAGTGTCGCGGGAGTATCGCAACTTCGGAGGCGCGGCGCAAGTCTCAAGTTGATTATCAGCCAGGCCGCCACGCTCGCTTTGCCTGACGTTTCCCGATGGAACATCAGCCCAAGTTTCTTGAGACGTTTGCCCGCCACGAACGTCTAAGATGGAAAGAGAAAAAGAGCTGGAACTTTTGAGGGTATTCGGGCGTATCTAAAGTTGAAGGGGAAAGGGAGTTGGGCCATGGTGATGAGACTAGAGCACGAAGTAAACATTGAGAATCCGCGGCATCACTCGCTGGAACGGGTAGAGACCCTCCGGCGCCTGCTGGCAGGTGGAGCGCGTGTGGAATGCGACCCAAAACGCCCGGATTTCTATGAAGTCGAGAGCGGTTCTGACGTCTACTACATTCATATCTCGCCGGTTACCGGGAACATCCTTCTGCTGGCTGCATGGCCGAAGGATGGCGTCCCAGGCGACGACGTGCGGGCAACTCAAGCCGCATAACGCACGCAGATAAACACTCACAAGGGTTCACATCAATAAATCGACGGCCTTGAAACCGAGGTCTTTCAGAATTTGTGTGTTCAATTCGTAGACCTCCGGTCCGGCGGTAGTGCGGACGTACACGCTATCGCCGACAGGCGCGGAGATGTCTACCGTAGTTTTCTTCCCGGATTTGTCGGTAAGAATCACTTCAATGGCAGGCTTGGCTAGATGTGCCAAAACGGTCCGCGACGGCGTATCGTAAATTTGCTTCGCGCGGGCGTTCTGGATCGGGTCCAGTATCTTCCAACTTTGAATAGCCTTCCCTTTGTCGGCGGCGGGCTGGAGGATTGTCCACTGGTCATCCTTGCCCTGCGCGCACTGAATGGTTCCGTTCACGTTATGGATTTCCACGGTGGCCACATTGGTGGGATCAAACTGCAAAATCGACTTATCGCGCAGGTCGAAGAACTTTTTGTTGAGCGCGTCGTAGACGGTTGAACTTATCTCAAAGATCATCGGTCGCGCTGTATCCCGTGCGTAATAGTTGTCCCCGTTTTTTTTACCAACAAGCAGATGAAACTCCTGTCCCTTGGTCGTCGCCGTCACGCCCATCGACGGGTGAGTCAGCCCGTATTTTGCAAGGTCATCGGGAGATTCGCTTACAACGTCCGTGAATTTATCCGTCGATAGCGCGCTCGCGAGCGAATCGGCCGCGCTGGAATCAGCGACTACTTCCTTGGGCTTGGCGATGTCCCACGTAGAATTTTTCTTAGTGACGGCAAGTGTCCCACTCGGATCATCAATTGTGATTCCAGTGATTTCGCCCTCGTTTAACTCTAAAACCGAACGGTCGCGCAATTGAGACAGTGGCTTATCAGTTTCGTCCAATAGGGAAACAGGTAACAGATCAACATTCTTTGACGCGTCGATGAGAGCGTAAACAACATTGCCCGAAAAATCCTTGTCGCCCAGTCGAATCGTATGTTCAACGCTGTCCTTTTGCTGAAAATCAATTGTCACGGCGGGTTGAGCGAGACCGTATTTCGACAGACTGTCCGCGGGCGCGAATGACCGACTGATCTTGGCGCTGCTCAAATCGGTCACGATTCCGCTGATGCTCGTCTGATCGGCTCGTGTAGAAACGGGTTGCGTCATCTGCCAGCTATTCCCTTGTTTGGCGAAAACCGTCTTGCCAGTCCCGCTCACAAGCGTCAGACCCGTGATCTGGTCTGCATTCACCGCAAAGGCCGGTTTCCAGGAAGCTTCATCCGTGGGCGGGGCGACGCTGTGTTTGCTGTCGTAGAAATAAACGAAGGCTCCCAGCGCAATCGCAAGTACGACTACAATCAGTGTGCTCTTCTTCATGGCCGGCTAACGACGTTTCACCCAAATATAAATCCCGCCAATAATCACAATCAGCGGCAGAAATACCATGCTGAACCAAGACAATTCGCGCTGCTGCGCTTCCGTCAACGTCACGCGGCGATTCGCCGTCTCCTTCGGGCGGATGGAAATCAGATTTTCTTCTTCGGTCAGCCAGTTGATGGCGTTGAAAAACAGATCTCCATTGCGCTGCTGCCCCACCCACTGATTCGTCGCAAATTCGGAATTGCCGATCACCACCAGCCGCGCATCCGTCGAGCCCGATTTTTTTTCTGCTGCGACACCAAGAGGCAGCGGTCCGCGCTGATCCGTCTTCGCATCGTATCTCACGGTCCCGTTTCCCAAATTCGGCACGGTGAAACTGGCGGCCGACGTTTTTAGTAGTTCGACCGATTGAGGCTCCGCTTTCGCAGCGTCCGCAATCGAAACCGTCCGCGCCAGCGGGAAAAACGTCATCGAACCTTTGAAATTCCTCACCACCGGGCTGTCGCCGTAATCGACGACCAGCGGAATGCCCGGCCCTGCTCCGAGCAGGCGCCCCACGCCGCTCACGTCAATTACGTAGTTATCGCCCAGCTTGATGTTCCATTCCTGCAGAATATCGTCTACCTTTGGATCCGTGCCCGGATCCAACAGCAGCATTGCTTTTCCGCCGCCATCAAGATATTTCTCGATCATCTGCGATTCTTGCGGGAAAAAAGATTTCTGCGGACCCACATCAACGAGTACGCTGCAGTCGGAAGGCACGTCGTTCGACGTCACCAGATTTACAGATTTAACCTGGTAATTCTCTTTCGCGAGTTCTCCGGCCACGCCGCTGTAACCCTTGCTGTCGGATGCGCTGGTGGATTTTTCGCCGTGCCCTTCCACGAAACACACAGTTTTCACGGTGGCGGAAGTGGCTTTCAGAATCGCTGAAGCAAAATCCTGTTCCGTCGTTTCCTCCAGCCGCTGGACATTCTTCCCGCTGACGACGATCACTTGCCCTTCTCGCACCACTCCGTATTGCTTCGTTAGATCCGGATTCTCCTGCGGATCCACCGCGCGAAAGTGAATGTGCGGATTCAGGTTTTCGTACTCCGACATCTGATCGCGAAGCTGCTGAACTTCCGGATCGGTCGATTTTGCAAACAGAAAAATATGGACGTCAGATTTTATCGGCTTGACGATTTTCTTCGTCTGATCAGAAAGCGTATAAAGTTTTTCACTGGTCAGGTCGAAAGTCTTGTGGTGCCGGAATCCCAGGTAATTGATGAAAACCAGAATGGCCAGCACTGCAATGACAAGGACGGATGTATTTGTGCCTAGTTTCGAGGAACGTTTTGAGAAAAATCCAATCAGCGTGCGGAAATCCAGAACAATCCACGCCAGCACCAGCACGCCACCGGCGATCAGCAAAATCTTATTTGTAAGCTGGAATTGCTCCAGCACGGTGTAACGAACGTAGCCAGCAATCAGCAGCGCCAATCCGAGCGCACCCGCAAGCCGCGCTAATTCCCTTCGATCCCATTTCATCTTGCCGTACCCTCTTTCCTCCCCAAGAGATTAAGCCCGCCGCCAACGCATGGAATCCACCGCACGCATCGTCAAAAATATGGCGAAGAAAATCCAACTCCCAAAGAAAATCAGCCCGGTGGTGTCGATCACGCCCCGCACAAACGGGTTATAGTGCTGCAAAATGGCCACGTATTGCAGTGTTTGCGCGATTAACCCGTTTCCCGTCCCCGCGAAGAATCCAACGACCCAGAGAAGTAACGATATTCCCAGCACCAGCACTCCTGCGACGATCTGGTTCTCAGTAAGAGCGGAAAGAAACGAACCAATGGCGAGCAGCGTCGCCCCCAAAAGCAGCACGCCCAAATAGCCTCCCGCGACTAGCTTCCAAGGCGGCACGGGTTCGCTGTGCGCAAACATATAAATCACGTACAGCACCGTCGGGAGAATCATGATGATGAAAAGGCTCACCGAAGCGAAAAACTTCCCAAGAACAATTTGCCAGTCCGTGATCGGTGACGTCAGCAGCAGTTCCATCGTTCCGCGCTTCCGCTCCTCCGAATACACGCCCATGGTCAACAGCGGAGTCAGAAAAAGCAGAATCGTGCCCACAAGGCTGAGGAACGCCCCCATCACAGCGCTCGGGACATCAAACGGAATCGCAGGGCCGCCTTGCATCGCTTCCATACTGGCCTCGAAGGATGCCTTGATCCCGTCCGCCAAATACATATTGAAGAACACTGCACTCAAAATCAGAAAGATGGGAACAACGGCGTAGGCAACGGGCGACACGAAATAGTGGCTCATCTCTTTGCGATAAATGGCGTATAGGCCGCGCATGTCAGTTTCGCTCCGCTTTTTCGGCTGGATTTTGCGCCGCGTCTTCCGTGGTGAGTTGCAGGAAAATTTCCTCCAGGCTCAGGTTCATGCCTCGAAGCTCGTAAAGTGCCCAACCTTGTCCGACAACCTTGGCGGCGATTTGGCTGCGCAGGTCCTGTCCTTGACTCGCCTCGACCGTTGCAACCAAGCGTCCCGCGGAGCCGAGCGAAGCGATTTCCACTTTTCGCACGCCGGAAATTTGCGCCAGCGCGTCGCGTAAGGGTTTCTCCGGCGCTTGCACCTCAACGCGAATCCGCTCTCCGCCCTTGAGTTGCAGCGTCAGATTCTCCGGAGTATCGACCGCCACGATTTTCCCGCGATTGATGATGACTACGCGGTCGCAGGTCATGCTCACCTCAGGTAAAATGTGCGTCGAGAGAATGATCGTGTGGCTTCCCGCCAATCCCTTGATCAGGTTGCGGACTTCAATAATTTGCTTCGGATCCAAACCCACGGTCGGCTCGTCGAGAATAATCACATCTGGATCATGAACGATCGCCTGCGCCAGTCCCACGCGCTGCTTGTAACCGCGCGACAGCCGTTTGATCAGCTCATTGCGCTTGTCCACGATCTTCGCCATTTCGAGCGCCGCTTCCACGCGCGCAGCACGCTTTTCCGGCGGCACATTCTTGATTCGCGCCACAAAATCCAGGTACGAACTCACGGTCATATCGAAATAAAGCGGCGGGTTCTCCGGCAAATATCCGATGCGTCGGCGCACCTCCATTGAATCGTCGAAGACGTCGAATCCGGCAATCTTAGCGGTGCCTCCTGTCGCGGGTAGGTAGCCAGTGAGCACGCGCATGGTTGTCGTCTTGCCCGCACCATTGGGCCCGAGGAAGCCGAGGATTTCGCCTTTTTTTACCGAAAAAGAAATATGGTCGACTGCGGTTTTATCTCCGAAGGATTTCGTCAAGTCCTGGACTTCTATCAATCCGCTACCTCCCAAGTACAAAATGAAGTCCGCATTAACCGGCACAGACCGTGCGAACAAACCAACACCACCGCATTCGAGCCGACCCTTATACTAAAATTCGGGTCGCGAGGCCAAGCGCTCGTGGTAAAAAATTATTAACAAGCCCGATAAACTTCAACGCAGACATCACCTCGGAGAGAATCCATTTTTTCGCATAAGGTTGCCTGAACATTGCGCAGGTGTGAAAAAGGAATGACTTGCGGCTTTTCTGGCATTGACTTGCGCGCGCGACAGGCATAACGTTCGCCGCCAATGATTCGGAGATGCAATAGCGGATGCACGGGAAGATGACGAATCGCCTTTTGATCGCGTTCTTGGCGCTGTGCGCAATCCTCGCGGCGCTGGCTTTAATCAGCCACGGAGGAGCGTGGTATATCGCGCCAGTCGTGCTCATTGCGTTTCGCTGGCTTGCCATTGTCTTGCTTGCGGCATACGCAACCGCCCGCCGCTCGTTGACTCTATGGATTCTTGTGGGTCTGCTTGCCGGCGCGGAAGTCGGTCACGACGCTCCAGCGAC
>DATGJE010000123.1:0-4272 GCA_035295305.1 Candidatus Acidiferrales bacterium
CCGGCAAGCCTGCGAGCCACAAACTGCATTCTTTCGTCCATGACCGAACACTCCTTCCAAGGCATCTCCCCCTCCCTATTACAGGAGGAAGTGTTACCTATGTGTTCGGTACAATGTGTTACCTATGTCTCAGGCCGCTCACCCGTTGAATCATCAAGTTAGCTACGCACTAGTCTGCGAAGCGGTGGCAATTTGAGTCCGTTTGGGTCCAAATAGAAGCGCTTCGGCATTTGCTACTGCCTTACGCTGAGGAATCGCATGCAAATAGATTTCCCTGGTGGTCTCTGAGTTTGCGTGCCCAAGCAGAGCTTGAACGGTTCCGAGAGGCGCCTGCCGCGTCCAGAAACGTTGGGTGCGTTTTGGTGGTGGTTTCAAAATGGACAATGTTGGCCTCGTCTGGCGATCGTGGGATGTAACGCGCGCTGCAATACAAAAATCGTTGATTTTCATGTTGCCGCGCGGCCAAACAACAAACTGCGATTCCGAGTCAACAGAGGCGGGAGTGGCGAAACGCTACTGACGCATTTCCGTGGATGCTTCTTCGGACACGCCGCAGTTGGACAGTATCGCCGCACATCCGGTATACAGCAATCCATAGTTTCTCACGCTCCGGAAGGCCGAATGAACATCGCGGCTGCTCATTGGAGAATTATATAATTAACTAAAAATAATACTTGAATAATATCGATATGAACTATATGGTGCATGCCATTCGCCGGGTTTGAATCTAGCTGGGGAGCGATTGAACGTGGGCCAAAATGTCTCCGTAAGCATACTCTCAGACAATCGGCTGTTCCGCGAATCATTGGGACGCATATTAGCGAAGCGCGGCGATTTTGAAATAGCATTTTCTCACGGCGTATCCGAGATCGCTTCTGACGAGCCGATCGACTGCAACCCAGATGTAATCGTGCTTGATTCTGTGGAATTCCTGATTCGAAACGGCAGATTGTGGAAGCCACGGAAGGAATCTCGCGACCGCGTCAAGGTTCTTCTTGTCGCCATGGATGAAGACGAACAGCTTTTTCTCCGAGCTGTTCGCGCTGGCGCGCTCGGCTTCATTCTCAAGGATGCATCGGCGTTGGGTGTTATTGCAGCAGTGCGCTGCGTGGCGCGCGGCGAGGCCGTCTGCCCACGTCGATTCTGCAAGTTTCTGTTTGACTTTACCGCCGCACAAGCGATTGAGCTGCCGGATAGTTCCGTCAAATTGCAATCGGGCCTGACGCGGCGCGAACTGCAATTGGTTCCCATGATCGGCCGTGGGCTCACCAACAAAGAAATCGCCAACCAGTTGAATCTATCCGAACAAACCATCAAAAATCATGTACATCGTATTCTCCACAAGATAGGCGTCGAGAACCGCCTGGCAATCCTGACTGCATTCCACACACACGAGCCTTCCATTTGTTTGGCTAGCGTGTCTAATAGCAGTACTTTTTAGGTACCGACCCAAAAATGCAGTACGGCTGAGCGCGGGCCGCCCAGTACCTTTCCCATACCTGCGATACGGAAGTCATTGCTCCTTAATTGAACCTTACGCAATTCCACGCAGTTACTTAAGCTCCGACAAGCTTGTGAGGGTCAACGTGAAGAATATCCGCGTCCTTGTGGCGAACCGGCCCCGCTTGATGCGTGAGCTTGTCCTCGCGACTGTCGGCGATCAGCCCGACATTGAAATCGTCGGCGAAATTGAGGACGAGATGGATATTGAGAACGCTATTGCGACAACACGTCCGGATTTTTTAATTGTGGCGTTGGAGAAATCGAATCGGCTATCGGCCATCTGCGATTTGGTACTTCAGAACCATCCGCAGCTTAAAGTCATCGCGATTGCCCCTGATCGCAACAGCACCATGTTTTATTGGGCGTCGTTGGAGATCAAGTCTCACCGGATCGAGACGTCAGAGGATGGCGTTCTGGAGACGATTCGCAACGCGACAGAAACAGCGGAGAAGATTCAGTGAAACGACAAGAAATGGTTGAGTTGCTCGTAGCAAGCTTCTCGAATCGGCACCGAATCATACTTTTATTCGTGCTGTTACTCGCGTGTCCGGCGGCTTTGGCGCAAAACGCGCAGTCCAGGACACTGCCGCCTTCCGACCTGGCGCGGCAGAACTTGGAGCGCGTTGCCGCATCTGCAGCGCAGATCGAAGCGGTCCTTCACAAGGACGACGGCCTGATGGTCGAGCTGAAGCGGTGGGTGGCGAAGGATGCCACGGACCACGGCCAACTCATCAGCGATTCCGATTTGACCGACCAGGCGATTTACAGTCGGCTGGAAAACGACGTGCAATTTCGTTCGATTGCCACTGAGCTGCTGCAAAAGTTCGGATACTTGCTTCCGCAGGTCAATCCGGATTCTCCTCAAGCAAAGGAACAAGTCCTTCTAATTCAAGACCGAGCAAAATGGCTGGCCCAAGACGAAGAGGAGGAGCTCAATGCGGCGCGCCAACAACGATCAACAAACAGCATGGAGCAAGCGCGAACGTGTGATCCGAGGCGGGATGCAAATTGCAACGCGTCGCGCAATTATCCCGCATCCGTGCAGCCCCAGGAAATTGGCGAACCCGTTCCGCCGCAGATCAGCTCGCCGTCCGGCAATCCCAACGCGCCCAGCATGCCGCAACGCACACTACCGACGCTGGAAAAAGCGCAGCTCCTCGAAGCGGGCGCAGGCGCTGAAGGCACTACCTCAGGCAGTGAGCTGGCTACGGAAAACGCCTACGGCTCGATGCTGCCGGGGCTCTTTGGTTTGAGTCCGGCCGGCCCGGGAACTTTGACTTCAGCGTCTTCGGCAAATGGATTGCAGTCGCAATTTTCGCAAACCTCTTCGAGTTCTAGCGGATTGGGCCTGCAAAGCTTGGCAAATGGATCGGCAGGAATCGGTCCGAGCATCCAACCGCAGAACGGATCGATGGGAACGGGAGAACAGCTTCCGCAAGCAGGCGATCTTCCGAACTACACGGACACGAATTCTCCCGGATATGAGCCATATGAGACAAAGGGCGGCTGGCCGTCGCAGCCCTCCTCTAATTTTGCGGCGAATCGCCCCATCTTGAGTCAGGCCATGCTTCGGCAGCCCAACCCGTACATCGATGTTCCCTCCTTGTACGACATGTATTTGCAGGCCACGCCGCAGCCAGTCACGCCGGAGCGGTTCGGCATGGAGGTTTTCGAGAACGGAACACGCAACGCGCAGATGATCCCATTTGATCTTCCTGTGGGGCCGGATTATGTGGTCGGGCCGGGAGACAGTTTGGCCATCAATCTGTGGGGCGGCTTTTCGCAGCAGTTCTTCCGCACGGTAGACAAGGAAGGCCGTGTGAATCTTCCGGAAGCAGGGCCGGTGCTCGTTGCGGGGAAGTCTCTGGCGCAGGTGCAGGAGTCAGTTCAAAAGACGCTTCGCTCTCAGTTCCGTGGCGTTTCGACGGATGTGTCGCTATCTCGTCTGCGCACCATTCGGGTCTATGTGGTGGGAGATGTTGTGCATCCGGGCGCATACGACATCAGCTCGCTTTCCACGCCGCTGAATGCATTATTCGCGGCTGGCGGCCCCACGCAGCAAGGATCGCTGCGAATTCTGGAACACAACCGGGGCGATCAGACGGTTCAAGACGTTGACTTGTATGACCTGCTTCTGCACGGCGTGAAAAAGGACATTCAGCGCCTGGAGAACGGCGACACGGTGCTGGTGCCTCCGATTGGGCCGGAATTCACAATCGAAGGGATGGTGCGGCGACCGGCGATTTATGAACTGCACAACGAGAAGTCTCTAAGCGATGTTTTGGCGCTCGCAGGTGGCCTGCTGCCGACCGCGACGTTGCGTCACATCGAAGTGCAGCGCGTGATGGCGCACCAGCAACGGACAATGTTGAGTTTGAACATCCCCGAAGATGCCGAACAGGCTGCGATTACAAAAGAACTCGATTCCTTCAACGTGCAGGACGGCGACAAGATTCGGATTTTCCCGATTGCCCCGTATGACCAGAACACAGTCTATCTTGAAGGTCACGTGCTACGGCCCGGAAAGTATTCCTACCGTCCAGGAATGCGCGTCACGGATCTGATTTCTTCCTACAAGGAACTCTTGCCTGAACCGGCGAACCAGTATGCGGAGATTATCCGTCTCAACGCCCCCGATTATCGGCCGACGGTCGAGAGCTTCAACCTGGCGGATGCGCTGAACCACCCAGGAAGCGCCCCGCTGTTGCAACCTCTCGACACGTTGCAAATTTTCGGGCGGTATGACTTCACAAATCCCCCTACGGTTTC
>DATGJE010000124.1:0-2881 GCA_035295305.1 Candidatus Acidiferrales bacterium
TGGCGTTCCAGTAGAATATTCCCGCAAACCAATCAACAATCGGTCGGTCTAGACACGGCAATCAAAGCGAAAAGGGCGAAATGACCGAAGCGCGCACTGGGCATCCGTTTTATCTCTACGACGCGATTCACCAGCAACCGAGTCTCGTGCGACGCATGATCAGCGAACGCGCTGACCTGGTTGCGCAGGCCGCGCGTGCTGCCGCAGGAAAGGACCGTATCTGGATTGTCGGCATTGGCAGTTCACTCTACACCGCCGAAATCGCAGAGTACTTCTTTTGCCACCTTGCCGCCGGTCGCGCCGAGATTCGCGTCGGGCAGTCGTTCGAATTTGTCTTCTATCCGCCCGCTCTCAGTGAGCGCGACGCTGTCATTATTCTCTCGCACACGGGAATCACGAAGTGCACCATCGACGCCCTCGAATTTGCCCGCCGCGCCGGCGCACTCACGATTGCCATTTCCGGCGAAAACGAAGGCGAAGCCATGCGCTCCGCGAGTTTTCTGATTCCCACGTGCGAGCAAGAGATTTCCTTCGCGTATACGAAGAGCCTCACCTCCGCGCTCGCGCGCCTCGCGCTCTTTTCCATCGACTTCGCTGATGCTCGCGGCGAGAAAAATCGAACCGCAAAAAAGTCACTCGACGCCGTTCCCGCTTTGATGCAGCAGGCGCTCGGTCTTGGAGCAAGAATGAAAGACCTCGCGGGAAAAATCGCGGAGCGCCGCCGGATTGTTCTGATCGGCGCGGGGCCAAATTGGCCAACGGCGCGAGAGATCGCCCTGAAAATCAAGGAGACGAGTTTCGCGCCTGCCGAAGGTGAGCAAACGGAACAGCTCCGCCATGGCCCGTTTTCTGAAATCGACGAACGCGTTACGCTCATCGCGCTCCTTGCCGGCGGTCCTGCGGACGAACGCACGCGCATGATCATCCGCGCAGCAGGCGAAACAGGAGCTCATCGCATCGTGTTTCATGTTCCAGTCGCACGCCCGGAAGATTCAGCCGATGACTGGTTTGCGATTCCCGCCGTGGAAGAATGGCTCTCGCCTTTCGTCTTCCTCATGCCTCTGCAATTGTTGACGTACTTTCTCGCTCTTGCGCGCGGCACAAATCCCGATCACGGACGCCTCGACCAGCCGTCGCACGCCCGCGCCCGAAAGATCTATAAGTATTGATGACTGGTCGGTTGTTCAGAGTGCGTTTAGTTCAGCATGCACTCGGGCAGGCCATCCGGCCAGTTGTCTGACACGCGCCTTCGGGCTCATCTCTCCAGACGGCGCGTTCGCGAAACGCGTAAGATCGTTGCATCGCCCACCCGAGGAGGCTTAGTCATGCGCAAGATCGCGTGCCTTTGTGCAACTTCTCTGCTAGTGGCTACCTGTGCTATCGCTCGCGTCCATACCACCAAAATCGGTGGCACAATCTCCGTGCCCAATGGTGCGCCGGCAGTCAACGTGCAAGTCATGGTCGAACGCTCGGACGGTTCTCTTCCACTTGCGACGCGCACCGATTCGCACGGCCATTTCTTATTCAAGTTCGTTCCGCCAGGTCTCTACGACATTCGTGCGTCGGATGCGACCGCAGCCTCTGTGTGGAAGCACAACCTAATCGTGCACTCAAGGAAAGAGACGGTGGTGAATCTTCAACTCGAGCGCACAAAGCATCCTCGAAAAACCGCCCCGGCCCGCTCAAATTAGATCACGACGCTCTTTGGACGCAAAGTACTAGTGAGAAGAGTGGAGAGCTGCCATAAAGCCTTGTTTTTCAATGGTCGTACTACGGCCGAAGTACCACGCCTCTAGGCCTCTCGAGTCATTGTTCCGTTCTAGGCAGCTTCGTAGCATGAGTCGTGCGGGTTGGGACGTGCTGCGGGGACGACGGTTCCAAATGGAGCCGGGGCCGATTCCAACCCGATCGAAGCCCGCTCGCCGGCGTTTCCCCCATCTTGACCCCCGCCGGCAGCGGGACTTATCCCGCGGCTCTTGCCACTGTAGTCTTCAGTTATGGCAACTTTTCCTTCTAAACAGCTACTCTTTTGGCCCGCTTCTTGCGTCTTACATTCAATCATGTCTGTACTCATGTCATCGCATCCATTAAGAGCAAAGAACCTACAACCGCACGGTTCGCAGCCGCTGCCATCCCCGGACGACACGTGACACCGAAAATATGCTCATCCTCGATCCTTCATCTCGCGCTCGCCCTCGCGGCCATGCTATCAGTCGCGAATTCTGCCACTGCCGCGCAGTTAAACCCGAAAACAGTCGCAGCCTTCAATCGCTATGTCGCTCTTTCCGAAGCAAAGATTGACGCCTCGTTGAATGATCGGCAGGCCTTCCTCTGGGTGGATCACTTGCCGCCGGAACAACACGTTGCCGTCTTGGCTCGCCTGCGCGCGGGCAACGTTGTGATTGAAAGAATGCAAACGCTCGAGAACGGAAAGCCGATCGACGTTCCCGACGGCCTGGTTCATTATTGGGTCGGAACCGTGTTCATCCCAGGGGTCACGTTGACGCAAACCCTCGCGCTCGTCCAAGACTACAATCACCAGTCTGAATATTATCGGCCCCGCGTGCTCGCATCGAGAATTCTTTGGAATGACGGGAATGACTACCGCGTGTACTTGCGTCTGTACGAAAAGAAAATGCTCACCTGCGTGCTCGACACCCAACATCAGGTCCACTACGTGATCATCGATTCATCGCGCGCATGGAGCCGCTCGCGCAGCACGCAGATCCGCGAAGTTGCCGGCTGGGGTAAATCCAACGAGCACGACCTTCCTGTTGGCCATGACGATGGTTACCTCTGGCGCATGAACACGTATTGGCGATTTCAGCAGAAAGACGGCGGGACGTACGTTGAGTGCCAGTCGATTTCACTGACGCGAGAT
>DATGJE010000125.1:0-2807 GCA_035295305.1 Candidatus Acidiferrales bacterium
GCGGAGGAGTGCATGGATCGTCAGTCTTACGACCTCGGACTCGACGTCTTGAACATCGGGCTGCAACATCTTCCCAATTCATCGCGATTGCATTACGAGCGCGGAGTGTTTTTTTCGTTTGAGAATCAACCCGATCCGGCAACGGCGGACTTCGATCTTGCCAGTAAACTTTCTCCCGGAAGCGATATCTCTTATATGGCCGCAGGGCAGAAGGCGCTACTGGAAGGAAATATGCCGGAGGCGATTCGGATTGCGCGTGAAGGAATAAAAGAAGGTCACGACAACTATCTTCTGCTGACGATCTTCGGAAAGGCGGTGGTGCAGTCCGGAGTCAGTCCGGGACAACCGGAATTTGAAGAGGCGCGAACAGCGCTGGAAAAATCTGTGGCCGAGCGGCCGAACTATGCTGTGTCGCAGGCTGCACTCGGCGAACTGTATTTGACGGCAGGCCGCGTTGAGGATGCGATTGCGCACTTGGAGACGGCGCGGAAACTTGCGCCAGCTGACACTTCGGTTTACTCGCATCTGGCAATTGCCTATCGGCGTAAAGGCGATGCGGAAGCAGCAAAACGCATGTTGGCGGCGCTCGCCGCGTTGAATCAGCAACAAGCGGCAAAATATAAATCGGACTCGCCCGGCCACAAAGCCGGTTACGTCTCATCGGGACGAAGGCCGCAGCAACCTTAATATCAGCGCGGGGCTACTCGCGGAAATTTTCGTTCGACTAGACCCTTCCCTTCCTCGACGGCGATGATTCGGTCAGCTTGGATTTTTGCCAACTTCGTAACGGCGCCGCTTGGCCAAAGAATCTCGACAGCGTCCACGGTCGAATATTTCCCGAGGCCAAAATGAAGCCGCGGATCCTGCGCCGATTGGTAACTCATTCCTCCCTTTCGCTGCTCGCAGAAAACAAGATCGCCCGCGGAAAGTTTGACGCGCGCGCCCACTCCGTCGCGATTTGAGCGCGTGCCAATGAGAAGAATTTCCAGCCAGTGATTTGCGTTGCCGTCATCGTTTCGAAGCAATTGCGGACGCTCGCCATTGTTGTTCACCAAAATATCCAAGTCACCGTCATTGTCGAAATCGCCGACCGCGGCGCCGCGACTGACTCGTGGAAGTTGAAAATCGCGGCCAAGCGTTTCGCTCACGTTCTGGAAAGCGCCATGTCCGAGATTGCGGAACATGAGTTTCGGCTCAGCGTAGTGAACGCCGGCGTTATAACGATTAATGTTATCGAGGACGTGCCCGTTGGCCATGAAAATATCCGGCTCGCCGTCGTTGTCATAATCCATGAACCGCGCGCCGAATCCGCTCATGTGGAAAGTGGCATAACCAAGACCGCTGCGCAGCGTCGCGTCGTCGAAAGTCCCGTCGCCCATATTTTGATAGAGCCGCGCGAGTTGACTGTCGAGGTGGGTGACAATCAGGTCCATGCGGCCTTTACCTGTCGTGTCCGCCGCATCGGTTCCCATACCGGCTTCCGGCAAGCCGTCAGCGCTGACGGCAACGCCCGCCGAATATCCTACTTCGCGGAATGTACCGTCGCGGTTGTTGTGAAACAGGAAATTGGCCATGGAATCGTTGGCGATGAAAATGTCCTGCCAGCCGTCATTGTCATAATCGAAAGTGACGACACCCAGACCGTTGCCAGGTTTCAGTCCAACTCCGGATTGTTTGCTGACATCGGTAAACGTCCCGTCGCCGTTATTGTGGAAGAGCGTGGGTGCTTCGCCATTGTAATCGTCCGGATGGCAGTAACTGCGCATTCCGGGACCGTGGTCACCGCACCAGAAATTGCGGTCGGGCGACCAGTCAATGTAATTCGCAATCACCAAGTCGAGACGGCCGTCATTGTCATAGTCAAACCACGCGGCGCTGGATGCCCAGCGGCCTGCATTTTCCACTCCGGCGCGAGAAGTGACGTCTGTAAACGTGCCATTCCCGTTGTTGTGGTAAAGAATGCAGCGTCCGTATCCGAGGACGAGCAAATCCGGATATCCGTCGTTGTCGTAGTCGCCGACGGTGACGCCCATGCCGAACAAGCCTTCCGCGCCCACTCCGGCTTTCGCCGTGACGTCGGTGAATGTTCCGTCACCGTTGTTGCGATAGAGCGCGCTGCGCACTGGATGCGCGGGTGTGTAAAGCCGCGTCGCGGCGCCGTTCGCCAAATATAGATCGAGCAGTCCATCCTGGTCGTAATCGATCCAACCGCAACCTGAGCCCATGGTTTCGATCAAATATTTTTCGGAGGATGCTGCGTTATCGTGACGAAAATCGATTCCGGCGGATTCTACGATGTCGATGAACTTAACGGAGGGCGGCGTCTGTGCAAACGTGCCGCGCGGACTAAGAGGGGCGCACGCGGCCGCGGTCCCTATGGCTTTCAGCAAATCTCGTCTCGAAAATTTCGAGAACCGTGCCACTCAATAATTCTCCCGAATTCATGGAGATCAAATTCCGATCCACATCCAGCGATGCTACATTTGCAATTAGCGTGGAGCACTGAGTCCGGCCGCGACTGCTGTCTGTACGCGCGCTAATAATATCTCGCGCTGCTCCATCGTGTACGCCGTGCTATCCACCGGCGGGGCGAAACGAATCAGAATTTCGCCGGGCACCGTTGCGAGCGTTCCCTTGGGCATACGCTCGCGGCTGCCGAGTATTGATACAGGGACGACCGGAACGCGTCCCTGAATCGCCATCACGAATGTTCCCCTCTTGAAGGGCTTCAACTGTCCGTCCTTGCTGCGCGTGCCCTCGGGGAAAACCACGAACGAAATTCCCTCGTTGAGATACTGAACGGCTTG
>DATGJE010000126.1:0-2545 GCA_035295305.1 Candidatus Acidiferrales bacterium
GCTCGACGCCGCTTTGCCCTTCGCCTTGCGCGCCGTCAATGCTTGATTTGGATGCGATCAAATTTGGCCAAGAGGTAGGGAGCCATGTCCGAGAGGATGACCGTATCGCCCAAGTTCAAGCCGCTCAGGACTTGGATCGTACTCACGGATGCTCGTCCGAATTTCACCCTGACTTGCACCGCTTCTTTGCCATTGTCGATGACTTTAAACACGGGTATTTCGGAATTGGTTTCCTCCCATGGGTCCGCTGCACGTCCGACGTAAAGAATATTTTCGAGCTTCCCGATATCAATCGTGGCGCTGACTGGCGAATTGACGCCGACTCCCGCCGGCAGCGGGGAATCGAGAGCGACGTCCATGCTGCGTACGCCGTATACAACTGACGAACTAATACTGCTCACGTGACCCTTCGCGATCCCCACTCCTTCGCGCGTTTGCACCGCGGCGTTCTGACCCACGCGCACGTCGCGCGCCGGATCCTCGGGCAGGGTCACTCTTGCGACCCAACCGTCAGAATTATCGGCGCGCACGAGTTTCCCCTCGCCGCGCACCTGTAAGACCATGTCGCCTTTCTTCACCTTGTCCGTCCAGATGGTGTTCGCGTCGACGACGGGTTTGCTGGCAACCGGCGGTTGTTCTTGCGCGACCGCGCCTGACGATGCCTCCGGAGTAATTGCAGTTTGTGTCGCGCTGCGCGCGATGCGCGGAGCGGCTTTGAGAGGGAAAGTCCATACCGCGAATGTGGCGGCCAGCGCGAGCGTGCAGGCAATGACCGTCAATGAGGAAATCAATCTTGCTCGTGACATACGAACCTCCTTTAGCATTAGCGCTACACGCTGGGCGAGTTGACGCTCGACCAGAAATGGCGGCGCCGGAATGGACGCGGTGCGGCCGTTTGTAAATTCAAGCAGAGCTTCTACGTAAGGCTTGGGCGACTTTGTGAGTTTTACCACTTCGTGATCCACGACTTGCTCGCGCGCAAGGCGAACGTGCGCGATGAGCCACGCAATAGCCGGGTGAAACCAGAGCGCGGCGCGAATGATTTCTTCGCCCAAGTGATGCACCCAATCGTGGCGGCGAGCATGAAGCAATTCGTGACAGGCAATCGCGGCTTGGAATAGAGCGTCCATGGATGGGAAAGTTTCGGGAAACAGAATTACCGGCGCTGAGAAGCCGAATGTGACGGGCGAGTCCACGTCGGCGGAAAGACGAAACTCGGCGTGGGCATTCACACGCGTGCGCATTTGTTCGAGAACGGCGACGGATTCAGCACTTTCGACATGCGAGGAGAGCGGAGAAGATGTTCTCCGGAACTGGCGAAGTTTTAGAAGACCGAGCGCGAAGATCACGAATCGCACGGCGATTCCAACGAGAATCACGACGCCAAGAATCTGCGCGATGATTTGAAAACTGGGAAGGTTCCAGTGCGACAGAGCAGGGGAGGACGGCGTGACGACGCGCGTGACGTCGGTCGGCGGAGCGACAGCAATCGTGGCGATGCTTTGCGCGCGGCGCCACGGCTCGACGAACGGAAGCAGCAAGCTGATTGCGAGGAGTGTCCGCCAATAGACGAGAAGCACGCGCGGTTGGTAAATCCGGAAAAGGCGCGGAAGAAATCCGGCGGCGAGCACGAGCACAGCTACCTGCGCGCTCCAAAATGCGAGATTGGAAAGCCACAAAGGCACTTCGGCAACGGTCATTTTATTTCCTCGAGCATGCGCTTAATGGTTTGCAGCTCTTTTTCGCGGATGTGACGCGTTTTGACGAGATGAACGAGCAGCGGTTCGGCTGAACCGTTGAAGACGCGATCGATGAATTCTCGAAGCATTCCGCCGATCACTTGATTCTTTGGATGCGCCGGGCGATAAACGAACGCGCGGTCCTGGCGGCGTTTTTTCAAGTAGCCTTTGGTCTCCAGAATTTTCATCATGGTCATCACGGTGGTGTAGGCGATTTTGCGATGCTCGAGCAGCGCCTCATAAATATCGCGAACGGTAGCGGTGTCGCGCTGCCAGACGAGCTTCATGATTTCGAGTTCTTGCGGGGTGAGTGTTGTGTGCTTAGGTCTCATGGTCAGCAGTCTTATAGTACTAAGTAATTCGTATGTCAAGAAGAAAAATGATCGAAGTATTCGGACGCGCGGCCTTCTCCTGCGCCGTCACATCCCGTAAATGCACAACCCGCTGAGCAGCTTGGGATAAAAGTCCGTGGATTTTTGCGGCATCACGTCGCCTGCCAGCGCAATTTCCGTCACCTGCGCGACGCGCACCGGATTCAACAGGAACGCGACCTGCGCCGCGCCGCGATCCGCCGCGCCAATCGCAGCCTCCATTTCGCGTTCGTAAGTCACATTCGTTTCTAACTTCACTTTTTCTGCCGTAATTCCCAGGCATTTATGCAGCAACAGTCTGTGAAGCAACACCACGTCAAGCTGCCGCTGCGCCGGCGAAATATCCGGCAGCAAACGTTCGAGCTCCGCATTGTTCCGCAGCACCAGCAAATAGAAAGCGTGGTTGCCGGCATAAACGCCGATGCAGTGTCCCGC
>DATGJE010000127.1:0-5356 GCA_035295305.1 Candidatus Acidiferrales bacterium
TGCCGGTGATGCGCTTGCGAACGAGAGGAACGTGTTCGCGCAAGACGCCGGCGTGGATGGTCATGTAATCGACGCCCTGTTCGGCCTGCTCTTCGATGACTTCGAGCATCAGCTGGATCGTCAGATCTTCCGTGCGGCGAACGCGCGACAGCGCTTCGTAAATCGGCACGGTGCCGATGGGCACAGGCGAAGCGTTGATGATGGCCTTGCGAATCGTGGGAATATCGCCGCCGGTGGAAAGATCCATCACCGTATCCGAGCCGTAGTGCACGGAGCGATGCAGCTTTTCGAGCTCCTCTTCAATCTTCGAGGTGGTCGCCGAATTTCCTATGTTGGCGTTGATTTTGCATTTGAAGGCGACGCCGATGCCCATTGGTTCGAGATTCTTGTGGTGAATATTCGCGGGAATGATGGCGCGGCCACGAGCTACTTCGCTACGCACCAATTCGGGCGCGAGCTTCTCGCGCTTCGCGACGTACTCCATTTCCTCAGTGATGATTCCGAGCCGCGCATAGTGCATCTGCGAGACGTTCTCCTCGCGCTCGACTTCGCTCGCGACGCGACTCCCATTTACGCCCGCTGTTTGCAGCCGCCTTTCAATCCACGCATCTCTTAACGCCATGATTTTTTCTCCCCCGCCCCGGCAAAAACTCCCACGCCAAGCTGGCTCAACTCTCGTGAAACGCCATTATCGCATCGCGTCGTACCGGCGGCAACTCATACGCAGCATCACTTGGAATCATGCTTTCGACGAACGTCCGAGCGCCGCCGCGCGCGCCACTCTTCGGCGGTGATCTCCCAAATCTCTGTCGCGAAACGGCCGCCAACGTAATCGCGTTCTTCGGTTGCGACCACGCGCATGCCCTGCTTTTCCGAAATGCGCCGTGAAGCTGCGTTGGCGATAGCTTTCGGAACGCGCAGGGCAGGAAATTTCAGCACGTTGAACCAATAATCCGTCACCGCGTCGCACGCTTCGCTCATCAGGCCGCGCCCTTGCCACATCGGGCTTATCCAAAAGCCGCGATTCTCCGTTTCGCCTTTGATCAAACTGATGAATCCGATCATTTGCTCTGGCTTGGTTCTCAATCGCAGCGTCCAGTGCCACGCCTCGCCGCGCGCGATGGCCGGCAAGGCCATATCGCGGACGTATTGCAATGCGCCATCGGGTGGATACGGCCAAGGAATCGCGTTCCGCAGATAACGCACGATCTCCCAATGCGGAAAAAGGACTTGAATCTGCGCAGCGTCAGCGAGTTCGAGGGGACGCAGGAAGAGGCGCGCAGTTTCGAGCGTGGGCGTCATAGAGTTTCGGACCTCGTCCGGAAATTTTACTGTGCGGCTGCTTGCAAGCTCGAACCTGTGAGCAACTCAATTAACTTTCCGGGCGTGCCCACAGGCGGGTGGCACGAAGTTCCCACGCAGATGAACGCTTGCGCGGCGCTCGCGTCGAGATGTGGAATCGTTTCTTTCAGCGCCGGCGCGAGCGCATCCGCCGCAATCGTATCCGGCGTGACGCGCAGCACGGCTTGGCCGAAGCGGTAAACGGAATTTGCCGCCGCTTCGAGCGACGCGGCCTTCGCATCGCCCGTAGCACCCGTGACCATAACTTGCGATGTGTGCCGCGAATGTAACAGCGCCGCAAGGCCGTACGTTGCGGCGTAAAGTCCAAACTGCGGCGCCAGCGCGGCGAACGCTTCGAGTGTCCGCTGGGCCCATTCGCGATAGAGTTCGTTGCCCGTGAAGCCGTAAAGCCGTGCCAGCACAATCGCGGCCGCGGAGTTGGTGCTCGGCGTGGGTGAATCTTGAAAGGCTTTGCGGCGAATGTCGAGGCCGCCCATCGGCGGCGCGTCGGAAGCACGGTCGAAGAAGCCGCCTCCTTCCGCGTCGCCATATTTCCGGATAGCCAACTGCATCGCGCGTTCGGCTACGGCGAAATAGCGCTTGTCGAGTGTGGCTTCATACGCATCGAGAAGCGCCAGCGCCGCAAAAATCTGATCGTCGAGCAAACTGGCCACGAGCGTCCCGCCGACGCGATGGTGGAACCCTTTGTCTTCGTTCCATGCTTCGGCAAGAATCCGGTCCAGCGTCTTCAGCGCGAATTGCCGACAATCCTCGCGTCCGAACGCGCGAGCTGCTTCGAGAAACGCGGAAACGAACATGGCGTTCCAGCTTACATAGATGGTTTTGTCGACGGCGGGCGCTGTGCGCTTCAGACGCGCAGCTCGCAATTTGTCCTTCGCGCGGGCAAACACAAGCCGCGCATCGCCCTCGCTGATCCCGCGGCGCTTCGCGACATCTTCCAAAGTGCTGGCCACCCACAGGACATTCTTCGCCGGGTTGTGGTGCATCTCGCCCACTGGGCCGACGTCGTAGTATTCCTCCATCACGCTTACTTCTTCGGGCGCGAGCGCCGAGCGTAACTCATCCACGGTCCACGTAAAATAATCGCCGTCGTCGTCGAGTGAAATGTCGGCGTCTTGACTTGCGAAAAAGCCTCCGCGCTCGGGGTCACTCAGCGTGTCAAACACCCAGGCAATGATTCCTTCGGCAGTTTCGCGAAAAAGTGGCGCCAGCGCGGCGTTCGCGGCACCGGGTGCACTCGCAACCTGAAATCCGTGGAGGTAATTCTTCAGCAGCTCGGAGTTGTCATAGGACATTTTCTCGAAGTGCGGCACAAGCCAGCGCTCATCGACGGAATAGCGGTGAAATCCGCCGCCAAGCTGGTCGTAAACGCCGCCGAGCGCCATCTTCGCCAGCGTCCGATTCGCGATATAGAGCAGATTGGAATCGCGCGAGGTCTGCCCAAGATCGAGGAGCAAATCGATGGCGGCCGGATGCGGAAATTTCGGCGCTTGGCCAAACCCACCATTGCGCGAATCGAAATTGCCGATGATCGAAGCGGCCATTCCCTGCACGATCGCCGGATCGAATGCGCCACGCGCGTTTGTAAAATTCTCGGCCTGGCGCACAGAGTCTTCGAGCGCCACCGCCGAACTGTCGATTTCGCTTCGCTTTGCACGAAACGCCTCCGCCACGGCAACCAGGATGCGCTTGAACCCGGGCCGGCCCATCGCGTCTTCCGGCGGGAAATAAGTGCCGCCGAAAAATGGCTTGCCATCGGGCGTAAGAAACGCAGTGAGGGGCCAGCCGCCCTGGCCAGAAATCGAGCTGATCGCCGCTTGATAGCGGGAATCGACGTCCGGGCGTTCGTCGCGATCCACTTTGACCGCGACATAAAATTGATTGATGAGCGCGGCAATTTCGGGATTTTCGTAACTTTCGCGATCAATCACGTGGCACCAGTGGCACCAGACCGCGCCAATATCGAGGAGAATCGGCTTCACTTCTGCGCGCGCCCTGGCAAACGCGGCTTCGCCCCATTCGTGCCAGTCCACGGGCTGATGCGCCGCCGAGCGCAGATAGGGGCTGGCGGAATCCTTCAAACGGTTTGCCGGAGCTTCGCTCACAAGTTCCTTCCAGGGAGGAAAACGCGGCGCGTCAGAAATTCGACACAGGCGCCGCGGCGTTACTGAATCGGATTGCGATAATCGGCGTCGCGCGGGTCGATGGGTCTGCGCCCTGCGAACCCTTCATCCTGCCGGTGATAAAAGCGTATGCGGTCCTCGCCCACGCGCCAGCAAAAATAAATGTCTTCGTCATTAAGGCGCGCGGGAAAATCGAGCAAGCCTACGTTGAGGTCCTTCACCACGCAGCCAGTGGCGCTGATGCGCTCGAGCGCGGACTCGACCGATTTTTCATGGCGATTGCGCTCGAGCCGTTGTGTCGCTGCTTCGTCGTAATTGAAACGCATGCCACCCGTCATTTGAATGCGCGTGGCGAGTTCGCTCAGTTTTTCGTCGAGCTCGCCCATGAGGCGGCGCTCCTCCATCGCTTCGAGAAGCAATGGCTCGAGCTCGACGCGCGTGCGCTCCGCCTCAGTCAATGTGAAAAGCCTTTGTTCTTCGTCCGGCATGGTCTTAGTTCAACCACCAATATAGACCATCGTCCTCGACGGCGGAACAAAATCAGGCTCGTTGATCCGGTGGCCGGCTTCCTTTTCCATGACGATGCCGCGAATTTCGGCCACAACTTCGTCGTCGCTGGCACCGCCGCGAAGCAGGCCCTTCAAATCATGATCGTCCTTGCTGAACAGGCATGTGCGCAGCTTTCCATCGGCGGTCAGCCGGATACGCGAACAGAATCCGCAAAATGGCTGCGACACGGGAGCGATGAGTCCGATTTCGCCGCGCCCGTCGACGAAACGATATTTGCGCGCCGTTTCGCTGCGTTCGTGCGCGATGGGAACCATAGGCCAGCGCGCTTCGATCCGCCGTCGAACTTCCTCGGCGGGCACAAAGAGGTCACGCGTCCACGCGCGGTCCGCGTCGAGGGGCATGAACTCGATGAAGCGCATAATCAAGTCGCGCTCGCGCGCGAACGCAGCGAAGGCCTCCACTTCGTCGTCATTCAGGCCGCGAACCAACACGGCGTTAACCTTTACGGGACGCAGCGGCGACGCTTGCGCCGCGTCAATCCCCGCCATGACTCGATCAAATGAGCGTGTGCGCGTTATCTTGTCGAACTTCGCGCGATCGAGCGAATCGAGACTGATGTTGATGCGATTCAATCCCGCGGCGACGAGGCGCTCGCAACGCTCAGCCAGAAGCTGGCCATTCGTCGTCAGCGAAATATCCGGCACGCCCAGCGCGCGCAATCGCGAAATAAATTCTTCGACGCCGGGGCGCACCAGCGGCTCGCCTCCCGTGACGCGCACTTTCTTGATTCCCAGGCCAACGAGAACTCGCGCCAAGCGCTCGAGCTCATCCCAGCTAAGAAGATTGTGTTCGGCCATGTGATTCTCAGGATTTGCCGAGCGGCAATAAACACACCGAAAATTACAGCGGTCCGTCACCGAGACGCGCAAGTCCGTAATCTGCCTGCCGAACTTGTCCGCTAATTGGCCGGCCGTCGCTGCATCAGTCCCTGAATGAAGTTGAGTCACGTTATTTTGATTCCTGTCGACTGCGATTCGACTCCACGCGGCCCGCCTAAAATAAATTTGCCCAATTCCATGACAGGAATTGGGCAGAAAAGCCGGGGTGTTTCGCGCGCCCGGCATTTCTCCTTTCCAAATCACGGGTTATCCCATGAAGGGAGGCTCGGGAGTTTCCGCCCAAGCCCTAAACGTTGCGAAGGCAGTTTGCTTCGCATTTGTCTACCAGGCTGTTCAGCCAGCGCGGTATCGTCCCCACAGCCATGGATTTTCTCTTCCGCAGGCTACGAGGATCGGAGAATTCGGCCTCAATTCTACCGCGCTTTTGCAGTCACCACAAATTATGAAATGCCGGCCTCGTCA
>DATGJE010000128.1:0-4399 GCA_035295305.1 Candidatus Acidiferrales bacterium
GAGACGAAGGATTTTCGGCATCATCATTCTTGCAACGTCATGCCGCATTTTATTGACGTAGCTGCGCGGGTTTGACATCATGCACGCAAGCCGCTGTGGGCTTAGGCGGCCAGTGAGGGCGCATCAGCTTCCGAGTTTCCATTTTGGCGTCAGGCAGTTCCGGCAACGCTACGTTGCTCGAAACGGAGCATACCTGCCTTTTGGTGGACGCGGGACTCGGCCGCAAGGAAACGCTGCGGCGCCTGGCAGCGCTGGGAAAAACTCCCGAGCGAATTGACGGCATACTGATTTCGCACGAGCACACGGACCACTCGAGCGGCCTGCCGCAACTTCTGAATCATTGGCGCGCTACCGCATATCTCACCGAGTCCACCTGCCGCGAAATCGTACGTTCTCTTCCCGAAGCGACCTGCAAGAAGATGGTGCGCGTCGAGCATATTTGCGCAGGCGAGCGATTCACCATCGGCGACATCGAAATTTCCCCGTTCTCCGTTCCACATGACGCGGCGGATCCCGTTGGCTACACATTTCGCGCCAACGGAACAAAAGTCGCCATCGTCACGGACTTGGGATACTTGCCCGAACTTGTGAAATACCACCTTCGTGAAGCGGATTGCCTGATTCTGGAGTCGAATCACGATCTGGAAATGCTGAAGGTGGGGCCTTATCCGTGGTACATCAAGCAACGAGTGATGAGCCGCACAGGCCACTTGTCCAACCACATTGTCAGCGAATACCTGGCCGACCCGGAAGGCTTCGACGGCCGGGCGCGCTTCTTGGTTCTGGCCCACATTTCCGAGACAAATAACAATCCCGACCTGGTGCACCTGTCGGCGGTCGAGGCTCTCAACCGGCGCCCAGCGGACGCCGCTTTTCACGGGGAGTTGATGGTTGCTTCACAGACGGTTCCAGTAGGGCCGCTAACTTTGTAGTATCAGCCGTTTAATCAGCATTGGCGATTGGATTCCTCGCAACGCCTTATCTGCCACGACCTAGAAGAAATTACCTCCAGCATGAAAATTCTGACCGAAATAGTACACAGAACACCCTAGAAAGGCCCGCGCAATGACTTGATACTAGTACTCTTAAAAGTTAGTTCTCTTGACGGCAAGCCATTTGCTTTCATGGGGCCTGGGTTGGGACAGAAGGCAAGCAGAACCCTCTTGTTCAACGAACCGCCTTCTGACTCACCCAATGGGTTGGTAACTAATTTCCGAGTCACGGGGGCAGCCATTCTAAGAAAGGATCGTGAACTTCGCGGATTTTTCAGCGCAAGACCTCAGGAAAAAACGGAATTAATCCGTTCGCAATCTCCTGACGTACTGGTCTTTTCGGAACGCCGCAGCGGAGCATCGCGGTTTCAAGTCGAATTAAACGGCGACCGCGAAGCGGCGATAGATCGTGCGGCTAGTCTATTAGCGCTGGGTTGCATGGCCCGGGGTGAACTGCCCACGGATTACGCGGTGTGGGTCCCCGCGGATGACAGTCTGATTGAACGGGTCATAACGCAAGCAGAGGAGCTATTGCACCTTGGCCGCAGCTTGTCCTGTTCAATTCCGCTGAGCCCGCGCGAAGGCGAAGTTCTGAAAGAGCTCCTACGCAATCGCGTCAATAAAGAGATTGCCGATCGTCTTTCCATCTCCGTTCGCACCGTCAAGTTTCACGTATCTTCGCTGCTGGCTAAATTCGGCGTCGGAAGCCGGTGGGACTTGATCCAGAAAGCCCAACACATGCTTGGGACACGGCAGCTACCTGACGACCTGCCGGCTGCGTCGGTGCAAGATTCCGCCGATCAAGTGGCACGAGCGGAGCGACCTTTGCAGAATGGTTGGAACGCCCGAAAGAAGGAAGAACGGATCGTACAATTCCGCGAACGACGGCTGCGTCCGGCCTGAAATTGCCTCGTAAGAGTGCTGCCTCTGCTAGACTAGTTTTCTTGCCTCAGTGCGAGACTTACTTCGGTTATTATATCCTTCGGAAGTTTCCCGACGGCGAATAGCGGACTCGCAGTTTCCTGGCGACCCGCATTTCCAGCAATTCAGGAGAGTAAGCATTGATTCCAAGATACACGCGCCCGGAAATGGGCCGGATTTGGAGCGAAGAAAACAGGTTTCAGAAGTGGCTCGAAGTCGAATTGGCCGCTGCCGACACCCTGGCCGGCGCTGGTGTAGTTCCCCGCGAGGCGGCGGCGCGACTGCGCGAGCGTTCGAGAATCGACGTCACGCGGATCCTGGAAATCGAGTCGCGCGTTCGTCATGACGTGATCGCATTCACTGTAGCCGTCGGTGAAACGGTTGGTGATCCGGAAGCAGCGCGTTGGCTGCATTACGGCCTGACGTCAAACGATGTGGTCGACACAGCGCAAGCATTGCTCGTTCGGGAAGCTTCCGCGCTGATTGAACCCGGCATCGAGCGTTTCGGCGAAATCCTCGAGCGGCGCGCCTGGGAGTTCAAGGATGTTCCGGAGATCGGGCGTACGCACGGTGTTCACGCGGAGCCCATCACGTTCGGCTTGAAGATTGCGAATTGGTATGACGAGAATCGCCGCGATTTGGCGCGTTTTCGCGCGGCCGCCAAAGAA
The DNA here is from genome assembly GCA_035295305.1 of Candidatus Acidiferrales bacterium. Taxonomy (GTDB): domain Bacteria; phylum Acidobacteriota; class Terriglobia; order Acidiferrales; family UBA7541; genus DAHUXN01. The sequence continues at coordinate 2,582 of DATGJE010000128.1, forward strand.
ATGGCCGTTGGCAAAATTGCGGGAGCAGTCGGCACGTGTGCGCACCTGGGACCCGAAATCGAGCAGAAAATCTGCCGGCGCCTTGGGTTGACCGGCGCTCCCATTTCGTCGCAGGTGATCGAACGCGACCGTCACGCGCATTACCTCGCCACTCTCGCAATCGTCGCGGCGTCGCTTGAGCGTATTGCACTTGAAATTCGGCATTTGCAGCGCACCGAAGTGCGCGAGGTGGAAGAACCGTTTGGCGGCGGACAGCGCGGCAGTTCAGCGATGCCGCACAAGCGCAATCCCGTTGGCTGCGAACAGATTTGCGGACTTGCACGCATAGTACGAGCGAATTCTGTTGCGGCGATGGAAAATGTTGCGCTTTGGCACGAGCGCGATATTTCGCACAGCTCCGTCGAACGAGTGATTCTGCCCGATTCCACGATCCTGGTGGATTACATGTTGCATCGCATGTCAGAAATTGTGGGCAATATGAAAGTTTTTCCGGAGCGCATGCGGCGAAATTTGGATTCGACGCAAGGACTCATTTTCTCGGGCCAGCTTCTGCAGGATTTAGTTGAGCACGGCGCGCCGCGAGAGGATGCTTACAAGTGGGTGCAAGCTCACGCCATGGCCGCATGGGAATCGGAGTCAAGTTTCCGGGACCGCATCGCCGCGGATCCGAATATTACAAAAATCCTCGACCGGAAGGCGCTCGAAAAAACATTCGATCTAGGCAGGCAGTTGAGGTCCGTGGACGCCATCTTTGCGCGTGTCTTCGGAAAGAAATCATCAGCAGCGCCGAACTGAAGGACACTAAGCGAATCCCTCACTGACAGGCCTTCAATTGAGGATGGCTAGACGCGCTGGATGTAGCGGCCTTCGGACGTATCGACTTTCACTTTGTCGCCATTATTCACGAAGGGTGGCACGTTGATCACCAAACCCGTCTCGAGCGTCGCGGGTTTACCGACCGCGCTTGCCGTGGCTTTCTGGACCGTTGGCTCGGTCGCCGTCACGGTCAGGTCAACCGTGTCGGGCAGCAAAACGCCCATCGGCTTCCCTTCGTAAAACTCGATCTTCACTTGCAAGTTCGGGATCAGATAATCCACCACATCGCCCAGAATTTCCTTGTCGAGCGAGAGCTGTTCGTAAGTTTGCGAATTCATGAAGTGATAGCCCGACGTGTCGCCATAGAGAAATTCGAATTCCATTTCATCCATAATGGCGCGCTCGATGAATTCCTCCGCGCGGAACCGGTAATCGACGATCGAGCCGGTGCGCAGGCTGCGCATTTTCGTTTGCATGGAGCCGCGCTTGTTTCCCGGCGTCCTGTGCTCGACGCTGAAAACGGTGTAAAGGTCGCCCTGATGCTGAATGATCATGCCGGGGCGCAGTTGTGTCGCTTTTACCATCGTTTGCTCCTGATTCTTTTATGGGATTCTTCTGCAGGCGAATCTTCCGGCAGGTTGTCCCGTCGCTGGCCGTTCGTTGAGGTTCAATTATAGCGGGCGGCGCAGCCATCGGTCAACGCGCGTGCACCCAGTCGAAAAGCGCGGCGCAATCGAACCGCACTGCTCATAATCCGGCAACGCCAGTGGCGGCGGGACGAATTTCACCCGTTTCAGGCGCGCGTCCGATTCGAAAGCGCTCCAACGCTCCCTGGCCGAGCGACATCAGTCCAGTGTACAGGTAGCCCCACACGAAAAGCACCAAGAAGGGAATGGTGACGTAATTCTCGTTTTGGATGGCGTAAACGATGGTCGCGGCAAAATACAACCCGAGGAACACTTCCGCATAAGGCACCCATCCCACCCGATTGCGATATCTACG
>DATGJE010000129.1:0-14522 GCA_035295305.1 Candidatus Acidiferrales bacterium
GCGCCGCGCGACCTTCGAAACGCGCAGCAAAAGTTCGCGTGCCTTCCGCTGTTGCACGCCCTGGCTTAAGCGGGGATGGAGAAATCATGTGCGTCGGCCGCGCTCCCATCACGGCCGCTGAGTATAACAGGCCGAAAAATATCCGCTCTCACAATTCCGCCGCACGCCTGCGCGTCATTCCAAGGCGCGTGAGGTCATGCCGCCGGCCGGTTCCCCTCCCGCCAGACCCTGCGCGATAATTAATTGCCGCGCTTCCACGCGAAGTTTCGGCAAAGAGCGTGCAAAAATGAATGCACCGACGATGGCGCCCAACCCACCCAGAGCAACTGTCCAGGGCGCTCCGATGCGTTCTGCCAGCGCACCCGACAGCAGCGAACCGAGCGGCGCCATGCCCATAAACATCATCGAATAAACCGCCATCGTTCGCCCGCGCAGACGGTCGGGCACCATCGCCTGAATCAGCGTGTTCGACGACGCCATCTGCACCATCATTGCAAAGCCGACCGGCACAAGAAGTATCACGGACAGTACATACCATCGCGAGAACGAAAAAAGTATCAGCGCCGCTCCAAATCCCGCGCAGGAGACCGCAACCCACCGGCTCAATCCCTTCAGTCCTGTTCGCGATGCCAACACAAGAGCGCCTGTCAAGGCGCCAATGCCCGTCGCGCCCATCAACGTCCCAAGTGTCGTAGCGTTTCCATGCAGAATGCGAGCCGCAAAAATCGGCATTAGGACGGAATAGGGCATTGCCACCAGACTCACAAGGCCAAGAAGAAGCAAGAGAGCGAGGATCGGCGCGGTACGCCGCACAAAACGGAACCCCTCGGCGATGTGCTCGAATGCTGAAGCATGGCGCTCTTCTACTGCGCGGCGGCCAATGCGCATCATCAACAGTCCCGCGATGACAGCGATGTAGCTGACAGAATTTGCAAAGAAGCACCAGCCCTCGCCGATGCTCGCAACCAAAATTCCCGCAATGGCCGGCCCGATCACGCGCGCACCGTTGAACATCGACGAATTGAGCGCGATGGCGTTCATCAGATCCTCGCGGCCAACCATGTCGACCAGGAACGCTTGACGCGCCGGGATGTCAAACGCGTTTACGACGCCCATCAGCGAAGCCAGTAGAATCACTTCCCATACCTTGATGCGGCCGGAAAGCGTTAGCCCGGCAAGAATACCGGCCAGGACCATCGAGGAGGCTTGCGTCGCGATTACGACGCGTCGGCGGTCCCAACGATCGGCGACCATGCCTCCAATCGGAGCCAACAGAAAAACAGGAATCTGCCCGGCAAACGCGACGGTGCCTAACAAAAGCGAAGATCCGGTCAGGCGATAGACCAGCCACGCCTCCGCAATGTTGTCCATCCACGTGCCAACCAGCGAAATCAATTGCCCGGCAAAGAAAAGCTGGAAATTGCGGTACCGGAGCGCGCGAAACATCACGGACCAGCGTGACACGGGAACGCCTGACGCCGTTTCGCCGGTCGCGGGTCTCTCGGCCGTGTTTAGGGAGGAGTCGTCAGGCATTTTGAATTAATTATCCGTATTCACATTGGCCAGTACGCGGGCGCACGCGCGGAGTATTTTCCGGTAAGGCCAATCCGTATCGCGAAACAAAATCTCGCCAGCTCGCGGCTTTGAATAAAACCAGCGAGCCACCAATGATAGATGCTCTTCACGCTCTATGGTCTCGCCATGCAAATTGAATCGATCACCGCTCGATGCAGTTCCTTCGGCACCAATTCTACCTTGCGACTCTGGTTGCGCTGTGGTCTCGCTCGCTTGCAATCCCTCGAAATGCTGCCGCAAAACTGCCTCCACAGATCGCGGCTCGCCCGATTCATCAAAACAAATATACAATGGCGGCGCAATCAACCCGTTTACGACGGCGAAAATCGCAACCGTCTTATCGCGAACCGCACGTTGCAAAATCACGGCATTCAATGCATCCACACGCTGTGCTATTTCAGGCAGGCCGCGAAGCACGCCATTTGCCTTATCGAGTTTTTTATGCAGGACGGCCGCGCGCTCAAAATCCGTCGCTTCGCTCGCCGCTTCCCGTTCGCGCTCCATTGCTCTCGTCAGGAACGCCCCGCCAGATTCCAGCGTTTGGAGTACGCGATTCACCTCGACGTCGTAATCTTCCTTCGTACAGCCTGCGAAGCACGGCGCGAGGCACATCTTCATCTCCGAATATATGCACCCGGGGAAACTGGGGTCGCGGCGGATCTTAATCTGGCACCGGCGAATTTTAAAAAGATCGAGGAACTCATTGGCGAACGATTCGGCCATTTGCCGTGACACGAACGGACCAAAATAATAACCGCCATCCTTGAAAATCCGTCGCGTGACGTAACAGCGTGGATATGAATTCCGCAGGCTGACCTTTATTAGCGCGGGCGGTCGCAGCCGCAAAAACGCGCGATAGCTCTTGGGGAAGCGCGTCCGCGCCTGATGATACAGCACGAGCGATTGTTCGAATCGCGAACCTGTGACGCGAAACGAGAATTCCATCGCAACGTCGCGCAGGTTCAGTCTCTTCGAAGTAGCGTCCGGCGACCGCAGCAAACGCTCAGCCGCGCGATGGAGATCGGCGGTACGCGCCAGATACGGTTTTGCCGACGTTCCCGGAGCCGCGCGTGTGTTGACCAGGAAAACCCCTGCCTGATGCGGGATCGAGGGGAAAAACTGTTCCTCACACGCAGGATCAAATTTCAAACCGGCATCCAGAGGCACCACGAAGGAAGGATACACCGAAGACAAATTCACGATGAACTGATTCTATGGAATAATTCCGAAAAATGTTTCAAAGAAGAAAATGTTCAATAGGACTTCAACACCCAAGCGGCAATCACCAAACGCTGAATCTCGCTCGTGCCTTCGTAAATCTCCGTGATACGCGCGTCACGATAGGCGCGCTCGACGGGATATTCCCGACTGTAGCCGTTCCCGCCGTGGATTTGCATCGCTTTGTGTGTGACGCGCGTGGACATTTCGGAGGCAAATAGTTTTGCCACCGACGCCTCCATCGAGAATCGCGAGCCCGTTTCCTGTTTCCACGCGGCCTTGCGAACCAGCAGTCGCGCAGCATCGATTTCCGTAGCCATATCCGCGAGCATGAACTGAATCGCTTGAAAATCCGCGATGGGATGCCCGAAGGCCTCTCGCTGCTGCGAGTATGCGAGGGCCGCATCAAATGCGCCCTGCGCAATTCCGGTGGCCTGCGAAGCAATTCCGATGCGTCCGCCATCGAGCGTCGAAAGCGCCACTTTGTAACCTTCGCCTTCGGCCCCAATGCGATTCGCGACTGGGATCTCACAATCGGTGAAGGACAGCTCGCAACACGCTGTTGCATTGATGCCCAACTTTTTCTCTTCCTTGCCCAGGGCGAATCCTGGCGTGCCCTTCTCGATCACCAGCGCCGTGATTCCCTTCTCGCCCTTCTCCGGCTGCGTATTCGTGTAGACAATCGCGGCGTCCGCTGCACCGCCGTTGGTAATCCAAGCTTTCGCGCCGTTAACAATATACTTGTCCCCCCTCCGCACTGCCTTGGTCCGCAAGGCAGCTGCGTTTGATCCTGCCTGAGGTTCGGTCAAGGCATAACAACCAATCTTTTCGCCACGTGCAAATGGCATAAGGAATTTGTGCTTTTGGTCCTCGGTTCCGAATCGGTGGATCGGTTCGCAGAAGAGAGAATTCTGCACGGAGAGAATCACACCTGTGGAAGCGCATACGCGGGAGATCTCTTCGATCACGATGGTGTAGCTGAGGTGGTCCATCCCCGCGCCGCCGTACTCCTCGGGAAATGCAACACCTGTGAGGCCCAGTTCGGCCGCCTTGCGAAATGTCGCGCGCGGAAAATGCCCCGTTTCGTCCAACTCTTTTGCCAATGGCTTCACTTCTGTTTCGGCAAAATCCCGCACAGTCCGCTGCAACAGTGCCTGTTCTTCTGTCAGACCCAGGTCCAAATCTCTACTCCTATCTTGCGCGACATGAGAACGATATTGTACCGGGACGCCGCTGAACTGTCAGGTTGCATTGCATTCCCAGTGAAAGAAAAGATTATCCGTTCAGCGCACGATGCAGTTTTTCAAAGGTGGTGGAAAGATCCTCGGGCTCGAGGCGTGACTCCGCGACAGTGGTCATGAAATTCGCATCACCGATCCAGCGCGGCAGCACGTGAAGATGCAAATGTCCGGTGACACCGGCGCCCGCGCAGCGCCCAAGATTCATGCCCAGGTTATAGCCTTGCGGATGATAAATGCTGGCAAGGGCCTTCTGGACATTCTGCGCAAGACGCATCATTTCCGCGAGGGCTTCGGAATCGCAGTCCGAAAGCTCCGCAACATGGGCGTAGGGCACCACCATGACGTGGCCAGTCGTGTAAGGAAAACGATTCAGGATTGTAAACGCGAGCTTGCCGCGAAAAACGATTTGCGCCGAAACATCATCGTTCAATGCTACGGCGTCGCAGAAGATGCACCGGTCGTCCTTGCCTGCCTCAGCAATGTACCGATAGCGCCAGGGAGTCCAAATAAAATCCATTCCGCTCGACCGGGCTAGCTCTGAGGCGCGTGTTCGGAGGAAGATGCAGCTGCCGGGGGCGGCGCGGCTTTATGAACGTTGACGAAGTCCTTCAGTTCCTTGCTTGGCTTGAAAAACGGAATTCTCTTGGGCGGCACTTCCACCTTCGCTCCAGTCTTCGGATTGCGGCCGATTCTGCCTCGGCGTTGCCTGGTGCGGAAGCTGCCAAAACCGCGAATCTCAATCTTGTCGTTCTTCTGCAGCGCCTCGATAATGCTTTCAAACACGGTCTCGACAACCGTTTCTGACTCTTTGCGCGGCAACTCCGTCACGCGGATAACTTCTTCGATCAAATCCGCCTTCGTCATTGTACGCTCTGCTGCCTCCGGCTTACCGGTAGCGCTTGCCATGGGCCGACGGCCCTCCCTCTTACCTAAATTTAGGTTTGGATGCTGGGCTGAATTTGCCTACGCCCCGAGACTGCCCCGCCACACTCTACAGGACACTTAGCGGCCCTTCCATATCACCAATGGGCCCACAACGTAAATCTTTTTCTGCGGACAACCCCGAAGTCCTCGGGTCGAGTTCGGCTCAGTTCGCCTGCCGTTTGGCCAGGATAGCATCGCCGATGGTGGCGTTGGGCGATGATTTTGACGACCGAAACACCTCAATATCGCGTCGTTCGACCTGTTTCTGAGCCGCGCGATAGCTCAGACTGATTTTCCGCTGCTCAGGGTCCAGCCGTATGACCTTGAACTCATATTCCTTCCCCTGCACGAGCGGCGCAGTGCTGCCCTTCCCCGTTTTCTGCTTACTGCGGTCACCCGATTCCCCTTTTGGGCGCCGTTCTTCAATCTCTGAAATGTGACAAAGGGCCTCAATGCCTTCTGCAAGCTCGACGAATGCCCCAAACGCCGCGTTCCGGACGACTTTTCCTTTGAGCACCTCGTTTAGTTTGTGCTCTGCGAACCAGTTCGCCCAGATATCGTTGACTTGCTTTAGGCCCAGCGATATGCGCCGGTGCTCGCCGTCAATTCTTAGCACCTTCGCTTCCACAGTATCGCCCTTTTTCAATTTTTCGCTCGGATGCTTCACGCGCTCCGTCCAGCTGAGATCGCTGACGTGGATCAAGCCTTCAATTCCCTCTTCCAGTTCCACAAACGCGCCGAAGTCCGCGAGATTCCGCACGCGGCCGCCGACGACTGAGCCCACCACGTACTTCTCCGCCACGCCCGCCCAAGGATCCTGCGAAGTCTGTTTCAAGCCGAGCGAAATGCGCCGCTGCTCCGGCTTCAGTTCCAGAACAACCACTTCCACCTCATCGCCGACCTTCACCATCTTCGAAGGGTGTTTCAATCTCTTTGACCAGCTCATCTCGCTGACGTGCACCAATCCCTCCACGCCAGCCTCAATGTGCACAAACGCTCCGTAGTCCGCCAAGCCTACGACTTTCCCACGCAAGTGCGTACCCACCGGGAAGCGCTCTGGAACAGTCACCCACGGATCAGGAAGCAGCTGCTTACGCCCCAGCGAAATACGCATCTTCTCTTTATCAAACTTCAGGATCTGCACTTGAATTTCCTGGCCCGCGGAAACAGCTTCGGAGGGATGCGCGATTCGTCCCCAGACGAGATCGCTGATGTGCAACAACCCGTCAAGGCCGCCCAAATCGACGAAGACTCCATACTCGGTGATGTTTTTAACTTTGCCCGTTACAATGGACCCCTCAGTTAGCGTCTCCGCGAAAGCCTCGCGTTGTTTCCGTTGCTCTTCTTCCAGGATCACGCGACGGCTCACCACCACGTTTCCGCGTTTGCGATTCAGCTTCAAGACACGGCATTCGAGCTCGCGATCCTTCCAGGCTTCCAAATCGTGCACAGGCCGCAGGTCGAGCTGCGAAGCTGGCAAGAACGCGCGAATCCCGATATCCACCACCAAACCGCCTTTGATGCGGTCGACTACTTTGCCCGTAAGCGTCAGCCCTTCCTTGTGCGACTTCTCGATCTGTTCCCAAACGCGGCGCCGGTGGGCGCGCACGTGCGATAGCAGGACATAGCCATCCTTCTGTTCTGGTAGCCGCTCCACGGCGATCGAATCACCCGATTGAAAGTGAATCCCGCCCGTGTCTAGAAATTCTTGCGCCGGCACAAGTCCTTCGAATTTGGCTCCAACGTCCACCACTACGCCCAAGTCCGTGACCGCAATCACGCGGCCATCGAAAATCTCTCCGCCTGCGGGGGCCGCCTGCGGAACTGCGTACTGTTCGATGAGCTGCTCCATTGGAGTGTCGACCGGCTTATCAGCTGCCTGCTGAATTGTTTCCGGAGTTTGTTCTTGCGGCTCTTCGTGAGGTACGTCGCGCGACTGCTTGCCCGGTTGTTCGGGATTCTCGGCCAAATTTGCCACGTCATCGGTTGAAAACGCCGTCTCAGCAACCTCAGGAGTCGCTTCGGCCTCCGTGACCGTCGGTGTCGCAACGCGAACCGTTCCTGCCCCTTCGGCACTAGAAGCTTCTGCTGTAAATGCGTGTGACTCTGGGTTTTGATACTCCGGCGACATGCCGATGTTCTCCCTGAGGATAGCACCCGCTTACCGAGGATATGCCTCGGAAACTCCACCCGACGGGCAAGAGCAAAAGAGGGGACGCAGCGAGAGTTAACGCGCTGTATCGTCAGGATGATACGCGCCCGGCAGTTGCGTTGTCAACCATCGGCGCACAAAGCACAGGGACGCCACAAAGCGGCTCAGCAGAAAGAACCTATGGTGCGTCCGGGCTTTCGGTCAGCTCTTTGTAGAGGTAAATGATCGCCGCGGCGGTAGCCGTCACAGAGAACACAAAAATTATCAAGCCTCTTCGTTTCCGAGCGGCGAACTGATCATTTTGCAGGGGAGGCAGGCTGTCAGGGACGACCTTCACCCCGTACGTGCGGCCTGGGGCGATCGCATAAACCTCGCCATCGAGTTCGAGGCTCAACGGGCCGGCGATACTAGCAATCTTCAGCTCGTCCGGCGCGATGATCGTTACTTGGGCCGTAGTCGGCTGTACGGTCTGAGGCCGCACAAGGACATCTAAAGCTCGAATCGCAACCGCACCGCCGCGTGCAGACATGAACCCCGCGGTTCCAGACGTAAGCACGGCGGTCACGACAGATCCGTTAGTGGTGAGTTTGGCTAAGCTGGAAGGAGAAAAGTAAACCTGATTCCCTGCGAATTGCAGGCGAACCTGACCCCCTGAACCTGTCGCGACGGTGTCTCCGTCGTAGATATTCGCGCCGTTGGCCGCCGCACTTCCATCTAGTTGCGCATCTTGCGCGGCTAAAACAAAGCCCAACGGGCGGTTCGGAGTCCCGGCGCCGAAGGCCGGAAGGCTAATCAAAGAAGCCGACAGAATGCAGGCGAGTAAGCTTCTAAATGCGGATCGCACAAATGCCTCCCAAGAAGGGCCAGTTTTACTTTAAGCCTCCCCACGTGAATCGTCAATGGCTTATCGCAAAATGCTGCCATAGATTAAAACCCCGGGGACAATACCCTGCGAAAGTCAGCTTGCTCCGCCGCTTCTAGGCTTCCGGACGGCTCAGAACTCACTCTCCCTTCCACCGGATTGGGTAATCGCATTGCAAAATTTCACAGCCGGGCAGAAAATGAGTTCATGTTCAAGGAAGGTCAGCGCGTGCGCGCGAACCTGGCAGGAATGCAGGCTGGCGGCGTGTTGTTCCACGCCGCAGTTACGGATGCCGTGGGAAATATCGTGCGCCAAACATCGGAGAATCCACCCCTGTATCTGGTGCGCCTGCTTTTTTCATTCAAAGGTGTAAATGAAGTGGAAGTGCCCGCGGAACGAATCACAGCGTTCTAGCAAGCGCGGCACGGCCGGGCCGATTGCGCTACAATAGCGCGCGACGCCGGAGGACTGATGCTTCATCGTTTTGTTTTCCACAACACGAAACTGATACCGATCGAAGAAACGCGCTTTTCGCCCGGCCAAGCCGGTCTCCTCAACGGCTGGGGTCTGTTCACGACGCTCCACATTTTCGACGGCGAGATATTCGCGTTCGAACGTCACTGGACACGCCTGCAGAAAGACGCGGCACGTACGCATTGCCCGTTCCCCTTCGACGCTGAAAAAGTCCGCGGCCAACTGACCGAAGTCATTCGCGCGAATCATGTCAAAGAAGGATGCGCGCGCATTTACGTCATCTACAATCAAGTAGGCCACTGGCGCAGCGATGAAGCTATGCCCATGGTGGACTTGTTTCTCTGTAGCACGGACCTTCCTACTTATCGCCAACCCGCGCGTCTAAATCTTCGCGAACACGGCCGCCATGCGGCATCGCCTCTGGCAGGCGTGAAAGTCACGTCGTGGCTGAATAATGTCTGGAACCTCTACGAGGCGCAGCAAGGCGGGTTTGATGAGGTCGTTCTGCTCAACGAGCGCGGCGAAGTGGCCGAATGCACGGCCGCAAATCTCTTTTGCGTACGCGAAGGACGCGTGCTCACGCCTCCTCTCAAATCCGGCTGCCTCGAAGGCATCACGCGCAGCATCTTGCTCGAAATCGGCCCACGCATCGGCGTTTCCTGCGAGGAAGCGATCCTCCGCCCCGCCGACCTGTTTTCCGCGGACGAAATTTTCATTTCATCGACGAACCGTACCCTTCTGGCCGTCGGCGAAATTGCGGGGCACCACTACGCGAATGCCCCCGGCCCAATCACCCGTCGTCTCGACGAAGCTTTCACTGCTTACATCAAGGAATATCTCACGCGCAATTCCGCAATCGTCGCGAAACGCTGAAATTCGAGACATCTCTAAACCCCGAAGCATTCTTGCTTTTGTTATCGCTACCCGATTCGCTACAATCGATATGCGTCCGGCAGTTTTGGACAAGGAGCCGTGATGAGCGATCTCGCAAGCAAGACGTGCGTGCCATGCCGAGGCGGCGTGCCACCTCTAAAGGGCAAAGAGCTCGATGGATATCTGAAACAGGTTTCGGGATGGAAAGTCATCGAAGAACACCATCTGACGAAAAGTTTCACCTTCCCGGATTTTCAGCAGGCCCTTGCCTTCGTCAACAAAGTGGGCGCTGTAGCGGAAGAGCAAGGCCATCACCCCGCCATTAATTTCACTTGGGGCAAAGCGGAGATCACCACATGGACTCACAAAATCGACGGCTTGACGGAAAGCGACTTCATTCTCGCCGCAAAGATCGACCGTCTCTAACGCCGCTTACCCGTGAACGCAATTAACCAATCCATGTGACACGCGTCATCGAGGGGCAACACTCCGGGCCCCGAGATTGCGCACTCACGATACTGTGAATGCAACATGCGCGCATCGCAGTCAACACTTGCAACATCAAATATCGGTCGAACTCGCCACTGCCAGTTCCATTGACGATTCGCGGAAAGGCACCTATTACTAAAATGTTTTCCGAGGGGCACACCTCCAAGCGGAAAGAACGCCTGAAGGCCTGTTCAAAGTCTCCACAAAGACGCGGCCGCGTTCTTGTGATCCTGCCGCTGCTATTGCTTTTTGCAATCGGAACCGCGCATGCCCAGACAAACTCAACCGCGCAGCCCTTGCAACTCAATTTGCATCAGGCAATCGAGCTTGCGTTAAAGCAAAATCCCAGCGTACAGATCGCCGGATTGAATCTGGCTGAGAGCCAGAAGGATAGCGCCATCGCGCGCTCCGCTCTTCTGCCGCAGGCCGACTTCAACGTCTCGGACCGCGCTATCCGCGCGAACATCCGCGCCGGCATCGGTCTTACCATTCCCGGCGTGCCTGAAGCAGTTGGGCCGTTTCAAGTTTTTCAGACGGGCTCGAATTTCTCCGCGCCTGTTTTTGACCTCTCCCTTTGGCGGCGCTGGCAAGCCTCGCGCAAGAATATCCTCAGCGCCGACGCGCAGCGGCAGTCCGTGCGCGAACAAATCGTGCTTCTCGTTGTTTCGCAATACTTGGCCAGCCTGCACGCAGGCGCGCAAGCGCAGGCGGCACAATCACAAGTGGATCTCGCGCAGGCTCTTTTTGATCAAACTGCCGATATGCAGAAAAACGGCGTCGCCACGGGCGTGGATGCTTTGCGTGCAAACGTCGAGCTGCAGAATGAGAAGCAACGCCTCATTGTCGCTCAGACCAATCAGGAGATTGCGCTGTACGGCCTTTCCAAGCTGCTGAATCTGGATCCTCAGCAGAAAATCGTGCTCGATGATCAGACCAGTTTTTTCCAGACGCCGGAAATCAGCGCGGACGAAAGCCTCGCGCAGGCTTACCAAGCACGCCCCGAAATGAGGGCCCTGCTCGCCGAGCAACAATCCCTCGAATACCAGAAGCGTGCTGACAGCGAATCGCGCTGGCCTGCCCTGGTTTTTAGCGGCGATTACGAGCAGGAAGGTTTATCGTCCAGCACCGTCATTCCCACCTACGTGTATGAAGCGGGAATTTCGTTACCTCTATTTACGGGCGGACGCATTCATAACGAAATAGCTCGGGATGACCTGGAAGTGCGAAAAATTCAGCAAAGCGTCACAGACGAACGCAACCAAATCGCCCTCGACGTGCGCACGGCTGTCGCTGAACTTGATTCTGCGCGAAATCAGGTGCAGGTGGCGAATCTTGGCGTGGACCTCGCCAATCAGGAAGTGCAGCAATCGCGCGACCGTTTCAAAGCCGGTGTTGCGGACAACATCGAAGTCGTCACCGCGCAAGACGCCCTCGCACGCGCCAACGAAAATCAAATATCCGCCCTGTATCAGTACAACCAGTCGCGTGCCGACCTGGCGCACGCTATCGGGCGCATCGAATTCCTTTACAACAAGTGAAAGCGAGCTATATCCATGAGCACTAGAGCCACAGAACTCGAGCCTGAAAAAAAACGGGAACCGGAAAAAGAAGCGGCGCCTCCGCAGGAGGAAAGAGCCACGGACCGCAAGCCAAGCGGTCTGCGGAACCCCCGCGTGCGCCGCGCGCTTCTTATCGGCGCAGTCATTGTCGCGATTATCGCCATCCTCTTGTGGCTTCATTATCGCAATCGCGAATCCACCGACGATGCACAAGTCAACGCACACATCATCCCGATCGCTCCGCGCATTTCCGGCAGCGTCATCGACGTGCTCGTCAAAGACAATCAGACCGTGAAAAAGGGCCAGGTCCTAGTTCGACTCGACCCTCGCGATTTTCAGGCGAAACTTGACGACGCCAAGGCAGCGCTGGCGCTCGCGCAGAGCCGCGCGCAGGCCGCCACTGTAAATGTCCCGCTCACATTCGAAACCACGCAGAGCGGTACAACCAGCGCCGACGCCATAGTGGCCGCTGCGCAAGCAAATTACGAACAAGCGAATCTGGCCTTACAAACGGCACTAACTTCGGGGTTGGCTTACGCGCAGGCAAACGTGCAAGAACAAGAAGCGAAATACCAAAAGGCCGAATCCGACCTTACGCGCATGAAGCCACTCGCCGCCAAGGCTGAGATTTCCCAGCAGCAATATGATGGGTATGTGGCGGCCGAACAAGAGGCCAAGAGTCAACTCGACGCAGCACGTCAAAATTTCTCTCTGGCACAGCAAACGGTTTCCGTCCGCCGCGCGCAGGTGGCTTCCGCGAAGGCTGAACTCGAAAAAGCCCGCGCTGGCTTGTCCGAGGCGCAAGCGAATACCAAGCAAGTCAAGATGAGTTCGGCGAATGCTGCATCCGCACGTGCTGCCGTTGAGCAGGCGCAAGCCAACCTCGACGCCGCACGGCTCAACCTCGACTACACTACGATCGTTGCGCCCGAGGACGGCACAGTCACCAACAAAACCGTCGAGGTCGGCGAAATCGTCCAGCCGGGCCAAGGTCTCCTCCTGCTTGTTCCTCTGAACGATGTGTGGGTCACGGCGAACTTCAAGGAAACTCAACTCGCGCGCGTGAAGCCGGGCGACCGCGCCGAAATTCACGTCGATATGTACGGGAAGACTTTCCCGGGACATGTGGATTCCATCGCAGGCGCCACTGGCTCGCGCCTTAGCCTCTTGCCGCCGGAAAACGCGACCGGCAACTACGTCAAAGTAGTTGAACGCATTCCCGTGAAAATCCTTCTTGACCCTGACGTGTTGAAGCAAGCGATTCTGCGCCCCGGGATGAACGTCGAGGCCACAATCATCACGAAGTAGATTCCCTGATGGCGACTTTTGCACTTCCGCGCGAGCGTACACAGGACGTTAATCCGTGGCTGATCGCCATTACCGTGATGTTGGCGACGTTCATGGAAGTTCTCGACACCAGTGTCGCGAACGTCTCCCTGCCACATATTGCGGGCAGCCTCAGCGCGGGCGTCGACGAGAGCACTTGGGTCCTCACTTCTTACCTGGTTTCAAACGCCATTGTCCTTCCCTTGACCGGCTGGCTCTCAAATGTCTTCGGCCGCAAACAGTTCTACATGACTTGCGTTGCGGTCTTCACGATCAGCTCTTTTTTGTGCGGCCTCGCGCCAAGTTTGCCCATGCTCGTCTTCTTCCGCGTCATCCAGGGCGCGGGAGGAGGTGGCCTTCAGCCAATTTCCCAGGCTATTCTCGTCGATAGCTTCCCGCGCGAAAAACAAGGCATGGCCATGGCCGTCTACGGCATGGGTGTCGTCGTGGCGCCCACGATCGGTCCCACACTTGGCGGCTGGATTACCGACAGTTTCACATGGCGCTGGATTTTCTTTATCAACATTCCGATCGGCATCATCTCCATCCTGATGACGACAATGTTGATCAAGAATCCGCCCTATATGAAGAAACTGCGTCTCAGGATCGATTACATCGGCATCGCCTTCCTTAGCGTCGGCCTCGGATTTCTTCAAGTCGTCCTCGACAAAGGTCAACGCGACGATTGGTTCGGCTCCCACTTCATCGTCTGGGCCAGCATCATCGGCGCCGCCGGGCTCATCGGCGCGGTCATTTGGGAGTTGCTGCAAAAAGAACCCGTCGTGGATTTACATCTGCTCAAGGAGCGAAATTTCGCTGTTGCCGTATTCACGATGTATATCCTCGGCTTTGTTTTATACGGGACAACGGTCTTACTCCCCATACTGATGCAAACCCTCATGGGCTACAGCGCGATGCAGAGTGGCCTGGTCTTGCTTCCCGGCGGAGCCATCATGATCGCCATTTTGCCCATCGTGGGCTTCCTGCTCGGAAAATTTGAAGCGCGATGGCTTGTCGTCGTTGGCCTCGCTATCACTGCGTCCGGACTCTTCATGATGTCGCATTTCGACCTGCAAATGGGCATGTGGACGCTGGTAACGGTGTGGATCGTTTCACGCGCGGGCGTGGCTTTCCTGTTTGTCCCCATCAACGTGATCGCGTTTTATTTTGTTGCGCCAAAGAAAACTAACGACGCGACGGGCCTCATCAACCTTGCCCGCAATATCGGCGGGAGTATGGGAATCTCATTCGTCACCACCCTGCTCGATCGCGGCGCACAGAAACATCAAGCTATTCTCTCCGGACATATCACCTCGCTGACGCCCGGTTTCCAGAACCAAATACACGCGCTGGCGCAGCGTCTCATTGCCGCCGGTTCCAGCCCGATAGAGGCTCTTCGTCAAGCGGAGAGAATGTTCTACGGCGTTATCCAACAGCAGGCGATGATGCTTTCGTTCATCGACGATTTCCGCATAATGGCTTATATCTGCCTTGCCATGATTCCTGTTATGTTCATCCTGAAGAGAGCCAAGCCAGGCAGATCGCGCGTAATCGCACACTGACCGCTGTTACAATCCCGTCTGGCTTGTCGCGTCATTCAGGTTAGGGATTACATGCCGGCGAAAAACTCTGGCTCCGATTCGTTCATGGCTCGCGCGATTGAGCTTTCGCTCGAAAATATTCGCTCTAACCGGGGCGGACCCTTCGCAGCGCTTGTCGTAAGAGACGCCGAGATTATTTCCGAAGGAACCAATCGCGTCACCTCGGCCAACGATCCCACCGCGCATGCCGAAATCGTCGCCATTCGTGAAGCCTGCTGGAAACTGAGA
>DATGJE010000130.1:0-8826 GCA_035295305.1 Candidatus Acidiferrales bacterium
CTGCTCGCGTTCTTGGATTTCGCCGGGGCCTTCTGCGCGCCAGATTTATTTGCTCCGCCTCTCGCTACCAAATTGTTCGCCAGCAGCAGCGATTCGAATGTCCCTGCGTCGGTCCACCACCCGTCGAGGACAGTGTGCCTGAGCGAACCCTCCGCGAGATAGTGGTTATTCAGATCCGTGATCTCCAGCTCGCCGCGGCCCGATGGCCTGAGCGTGCGAATCTTTTCGAAAACTGTCGTGTCATAAATATAAAAACCGGTCACCGCGAAATTGGATTTCGGCTGCTTCGGCTTCTCTTCGATGCGAACGATCCGATCGGCCTCGAAGACAGGCACGCCGAATCTTTCTGGATGCGGCACTTCTTTCAAGAAAATATGCGCGCCATGTCCGGTTCGCTCGAACTCCCGGCAGCCGTCAGTAATATTCATCTCCAAAATGTTGTCGCCAAGGGCGACGCAGATCGAGTGCCCGTCCGCGAAATGCTCGGCCAACCGCAAAGCGTCCGCGATGCCGCCTTCGCCCTCCTGATAGGCGTATGAAAGATGTCGCAGATTAAAATCTTTTCCGTTGCCGAGCAGCCGCAGGAAATCTCCCGCGCTGTGTCCGCCAGTGACAAGCAGGATGTCGCGGATACCCGCATCTGCCAGCGTCTGCAGCGGGTAGAAGATCATGGGCTTATCATGAATGGGCAGGAGGTGCTTATTCGTGACGCGTGTCAGCGGAAACAGGCGCGATCCAGTCCCGCCCGCGAGAACCACTCCCTTCATTCCTGGACTCTCCTGGAGGCACGGATAGCCTGATCCCACGAATATCTAGTGAAGTGACTTCTCTAGTGCGTCAAGCTGCCTGCGCGCATCTTTTCGCCGTGAATCAAGCTGCAACGCCGCGCGA
Source organism: Candidatus Acidiferrales bacterium (assembly GCA_035295305.1). Classification (GTDB taxonomy): domain Bacteria; phylum Acidobacteriota; class Terriglobia; order Acidiferrales; family UBA7541; genus DAHUXN01. The sequence continues at coordinate 892 of DATGJE010000130.1, forward strand.
TACTGCTCGGCGGCTTCCATCTTGTTGCCTTCTCTTTCGTACAAACGCCCCAGCCAGTAACGCGCGGCCGCATGTGACGGCCAATCAGTACGCTGCGGTGAACTGGCAAGATACGACTTCAAGTCCTCTTCCGCAACAGTCAAATTCGTCCCGCTCAATACATGAGCTTGGCCGCGATAGAAAGTCAAGCGCGGATCTTTTCCGTTGATCTGCGCAGCCGCATCGACGATTTTTTCCACTTCCCCGCCGTTATTTTGCCCAGCGTAATAATCGGCGACCTCCAAATACGGCCCCACGTTTTGAGGCTTCATCTCCAGCGCCGCATTGTATTCGGAGATCGCTTGATCGCCCTTTCCTACATGATTGAGGTAATCGGCGCGAGCGAGATGCCCAATAAGCGGATCCAGCTTGCTAATCTCATTCACCTGTGCAAGCGCATCTTCATTGCTGCCGCCAACAATCCACGGCGCGTCGAGCAGATACTCCTCCAAGTCGCGTCGAGCCTCGATGTTCGAACCGTCAGACTGCACGGCCGCCAGAAACTCCTTCTTTACGCGCCGTGCCAGCAAGAAGCTGCGATCACGATCTGCTTTCCCGCCGAACGCGCGTCCCAGCCATTCGTGATACACGGACGAATTCGGAGTAAGCTGCAGCGCTTTTTCAAACTCGTTGATAGCGTTATCGTAGTCGCTCACTTCGATATAACAACGCCCTAGCCAGTAATGCGCGGTCGCGTCAGCGGGATTCTGCGAGATTAAGGCGCGCAGTGTGTTCATCGCCATGCTGTAATTCCCCGCCTCGAATTGCCCCTCGATGGCGCTTAAGCCATCCCCCCAGGCCGCACGCGCCGCAGGCAAAAGCAAAATCAAGCACACTGCCATGGACCCGAAAAGCCGCTTCATTACTCTCTCGCCTCCGCTGGATGGATGTTCATACCGTCACGCAGCGTGATGTCGTTCGAAAGCGCGACGCGGTCACCGTTCCTCAAACCCGAAACTACCTCAAACTCCGTTGGGTTCGCGATACCCACCTGCACATTGCGGCGGTGCAATGTGTTGTCCACTACGACCAGCACGAAATGCTGGGAGCCGTCTGCATGCACTGCCCCCCGCGGCACCACCAGCACGTTCTGCCGACGGCTCACCTCGATCTTCACGTCCACGTTGATGTTGGGAATCAGCTCCAAATTATCATTCGCGACGGAGCAAAGCACCTCCCCAACGCTGCGCAATTGGTACGGGGTCACCTGTTTGGGCACCGTCTCGGTCCGTCCGTTCCAGACGTGTCCTGGCAGCGCATCCCACGTAATGTCCACCGGCTGATTCGGGGCGAGCACTCCCAAATCCGGCTCGTCGACGAATGCCCGAACGCGCACGTAATGAAGATCGGCCATTTCCGCGAGTACTTGTCCGACCTGGACGTAGTCGCCGGAACGCACGGGCAACGAATAGAGCGTCCCGTTAAGCGGTGCAATCACGGTGGCGGAGCTGACGTCATGCTGGAGCGTGGCAATCAGGTCGTGGTCGCGCTGGACAGTCAACTCGGCGCTTTGCGCGCTCACGCTCGCCTGCGCAGCCAGAGCTGCCTTCCTCTGCTCGAGCGTTTCGACGCTGGCCTGTGCCTGCGCAACCTTACTTGCGTTCTGATCCAGTTCGTCCTGCGTCGCGGCCTTCTCGGCAACAAGTTGTGTCAGCGACTTCTGCGTTTTCTGCAAGTCCACCAAGGCAATTTGCGCTTTACGCAAATCGCCATTGATTTGCGCCAATTCATCTGCCGGCCCGCCCGCCTTGGCAGCGCGGAGTTGCTCCTGAGCCACAAGGAGCTCAGCGCGCGTGTTGGCAAGCTGCGCCTTCGCATTGTCCGCATTCAGCACAAGAATTACCTCACCCTTGTGAACCGTCTGTCCTTCTGTAGCCGCCACCTTGTCGACGAAGGTCACAAACTGCGCGCGCGCAATCGCCGGCTCTATAGGCTCGACTTTCCCATTACTGGCGATCGATGCGGAAAGATTCTCGCGTCTTACTTGCGCGACCTGAACTTCAGGAGCCTGGTCCCGGTTGGCGAGCACCAAGACAAGGGCCACCACTACGATAACGCCGATCAGCCATCCGACCCATCGTCTTCGTCGTCCTGGTGCTCGTTCTGACACCAATAGAGGAATCCCCCAGAATTCGCCGAATTGTAGCAGACGGCTCCATCGCTTGCCTACGCCGTGACATTCCGCGGCGATAAAGCGCCACTAGCGGTGATGCTATACTCACTTGCGGGGATGCCAGTCGTCTACGTCATCGGCGAAGACTGGACGCTCCGCGCTGGGGTTCGGGCCGAGTTGCGCGAGCGCGGCGTTGAGGCGCTGGGAATGGAGACCGTCGCGGACGTGGGCGCCGCACTCGCCGCAGACCAGACACCCTCTGCTATTGTCCTCGACGCGAATTCAAAGGCCGCGTGGGATCCAGCCATCCAAGAGCTGACTGCACGCGTTCCCGCCGTCGTCGTCGCCTCTCGTACTTCGACGCTCTGCCTCGGCTCGGCGGCAAAAACCCTGTTCCGGCCAGTACAAATCCGCGAAATCGTCGCCGCCGTCTTCGAGGTACTCAAGGGCCACGCAGCCTGACCTCCGAATCAGCACCTCGTTCTGCCAGTAATAGCCCCCATAGTCGCACTACGTTTCTCATGCAAATCTAACAAACTTCCTCTTGCACTCGCTGAAATTCAGCGTATCTTTCTGCGAGCGATTGCCCCTAAGCCGGATTCAAACAAAGGAGAAACGAATGAAAATCCTGGCCCGATTTATCGGTGTCCTTGCCGCCCTTGCGTTACTGGTAGGGGGTGTTCAGAGAAGCCATGCTCAGATCTTGACCAGTGGAACTTCCAATGCAGCGGGTTATGTCCGCGTACAGCCAGTCAACGTTCAAGCCGTCACACCGTTCACGCCCGGCACTGTTCTGGTAATGCCGCCGAACGGCGTCTCACCATTTGCCGTCGCGAATTCCGCCAACGCCGGACAAAGCAATTCTGCCTCGCCCAATGCCGCCTCGACCAACGCTCAGGCCAATGGGGGGAACATCACCGGTTTGGTGACCATCCCCACATTTACCGGGGCGTTTGCCGCGCAATCCGGACTGAGCCTCGGCAATGTTTTTCCGTTCGTCATGATGGGAAATGACCCGCTGACAGGCGGCACGACAAACATTCCTACGAAAATCACCGAGGTTTCGCTGCAACTGCTCAACGCCGACGGAAGCGTCTTCACGACAGTTCCTTTCGCGCCGTTCGAGGACGCCACAACCGATTCCCCCAACTTCGCGAACGCCATGTACAATTCCTCCGGCCCCAGGACTCAGTTTGCGGATGCAATCCAGCGTGCCGAATTCTTTAATACGATGAAGCCGAATTGGCACACGGAGCTACAACCGGCCATCGTAAATCGCGTCACGATCACAGTCCCGTTCTTTGTGAACGTCCAACTTGCCAACGGAAACATCATCCAGGCTCGATCGTACTTCACAGGCACAGCTTCGGATGGCTCCACGTTCGTGCTGATGCTGAACCTGCTGTTCAACTTCTTCTATGACAATGCGGTTGTAAACGACATCAACGCCAATAATTTCACCACCGATGCCGTTAACGTTGACATGTTTCCCAACACGTTTCTTTTCTCGCTCAACGTGAACAATCCGAACGTGCCTGGGGGCTGCTGCGTCCTCGGTTTCCACACATACTTTTTTGAGGGCGGCGTCACGCCGCAGCCGCGCTGGATTTCTCTCTTCGCCAGTTTCATCTCTCCCGGTCTTTTCGGCGCGGGGTTTGATGATGTTACGGCGTTGTCCCATGAAATCTCCGAGTCGTTCAACGATCCCTTCATCAACAACGTAGTGCCCAGTTGGCAGTTTCCGGGCCAGCCTCCCAACTCAACGGTCTGCCAGGGCAATCTAGAGACAGGCGACCCGGTCGAGGTTTTGTCCACCGCGACGATTCCCCTAACTCTGAAAGAAAAACATGAAATCTTCACGTTCCACCCGCAAAACGAAGCTCTGTTGCAGTGGTTTGAAATGGGTACGACGTCGAATGCGATTGATGGCGCGTTCAGCTATCCGAACGAAACCGTCCTACCGAATTCAGCCGTGCCTTGCCCATGATAGTCGGTGGTGATTGATCAGGCTGCTTCTATAGAACTAAGAACCGTGGAGCTAACGCCGCCACCCTTGCTACTCAATCCCTCACTACGGCACTGACTAGAAACACCGGCGCAGAGCGCGTTGCGCCGCGAAGTAGCCGCACATTCCATGCACACCCGGGCCTGGCGGCGTCGAGGACGAACAAAGAAAAACGCCCGGCAGCGAAGTGGAGTATAGCTTCGCGCTTGGACGCAGAAAGAACTGGCTCATTTCCACCGAGCCGCCCCCGATGTCGCCGCCGATTAAGTTCGCGTTATGCGTTTCCATGTCGGAAGGCGCCATCACCGACCGCGCCAGAATGCGTTTCCTGAAGCCGGAAGCGAAACGCTCGACCTGATTTTCAATGCGTTCCAGCATGTCAACTCCGCTGCCATTGGGCACATGACAATAGGCCCATGCCGTGTGCTTGCCCGCAGGCGCGCGAGTGGAGTCAAACAGGGACGGCTGCGAAAACAAAACAAATGGCCGCTCGGCTATCTTTCCTTGCGCCGGAGCGCGCTCCGATTCAGCGATTTCTTCCAGCGTGCCGCCGATGTGCACCGTTCCGGCGCGGGCGCATTCAGGAGCATTCCATGGCACAGGGCCATCGAGCGCCCAGTCGACCTTGAACACGCCCGGGCCATAACGATATTTCTCAAAAATGCGTCGTTCGCGTTCGTTGATCTTCCCACTGGCAAGTTGAAGAAACTGCCGCGGCGTGACGTCGCACAACAGTGCGCGCACCGGCGGCGATTCCGTGAAACTTTTCACGCGATGTTCCGTAAAGATTTCGCCGCCCAACGACCGCAACAAATCAGCGAGCGCATTCGACAGCGATTGAGACCCGCCCGCGGCCAAAGGCCATCCGACGCTGTGACACGTGGTCCACATCAGCAGCCCAAACGCGCCGGACAAAGTCTGTTCCAAAGGCAACATCGAGTGCGCGGCCATGCCTGCAAACACGGCACGCGCGCGAACAGTCTTGAATTTGCTTCGCGCCAATTTCGTCGCGGAGCGCAACGCATTCAAGCCAAAATGCGCGAGCGCCAGCGGATGCCGTGGAATGCGCGGCGGCGCTAAAATCGCATCAGCCAGCTGTTCCCATGAATTTACGAGCGGATTGATCAGCGAGCGAACCGCATCAGCGTCTTCACCGAATTGCCCAGCGCTTTCATCCAATGAACGCACCAACACTGCGGCAGTGCCGTCGTCAAACGGGTGCGCGAGCAGTGCACCCGGCTGAATCCAGCGTAAACCAAAACGGTCGAGAGGCAGTGTGCGAAAAAACGGCGAACTGATTGCCATGGGATGAACAGCCGAGCAAATGTCGTGCACAAATCCCGGAAGCGTCAACTCAGCGGAACGCGCGCCTCCGCCAATTGTCCGCTCCGCTTCGTACACCGCAACCGACTTGCCCGCTTGCGCCAGTCTTATGGCAGCTGCCAGCCCGTTGGGACCCGAGCCAATTACAACCGCATCGTAGCTGCGTTGAGAATTCGCCATAAGCGCACGTTCACGCGCCGCGGAACCATCATAACTTAATAACTTAATAAGGAAAATTCAGGCCTTTGACTTACCCATCGCGGACTCGATAGAATCGCTGCGCGATTGGCTCGAATACAATCCCTAAAGGGAGTGCAACGATGAAGAGGATATTTAGCCCAGGTGTGATGACAGTTCTCCTGGGCGTGTTTTTGAATACTTTCGTACTTTTCGCATGCGCGCCGTCAGCGACAGCGCAAATGCGCCGGAACCAGCAAAACGCACAAAACGAACCGAAAAACGAAGCGAAGCCTGAGGCAAAAAGCGAAGCCCCAACGGAGCAGGCAAAAGAAACATCCTCGGTGACCGACCACACGATTCGCATCGGCGGAGAAACAATTCCGTACAAAGCCACCGCCGGAACGATCCTTCTGAAAAACGACGATGGCGAGCCAACGGGCTTAATGTTTTACGTGGCGTACACGCGAAGCGACGTCAAGGACATAACGCGGCGCCCGGTCGCGTTCTTCTACAACGGTGGGCCCGGTTCCTCAACGATCTGGCTGCACATGGGCGCGTATGGTCCGAAGCGCGTCGTCACATCCGATGCCACCGCGACACCGCCGGCGCCGTACAAACTCGTCGACAACGAGGATTCCCTGCTCGACGTCACCGATGAAGTATTCATCGACGCTATGGGTACCGGATTTAGTCACGCCGTTGGCAAGGCGCATAACAAGGATTTCTGGGGCGTCGACCAGGACATGCGCGCCTTCGGCCAGTTCATCAACAATTATGTGACCGAAAACAGTCGTTGGAACTCTCCGAAGTTTTTGATCGGCGAAAGTTACGGGACTTTCCGTTCGGCGGTAGTCGGAAATTATGTCCAATCGCACTATGGCATGGACTTGAACGGCATTGTGCTGATGTCCTCCGTCCTCGACCTGGGCACGATTTCATTTTATCCTGGCGAGGATTTGGCTTACGTGCTTTACGTTCCGAGCTACGCGGCAACCGCCTGCTACCACAAAATACTGCAGGGTTGTCCCGCGAATCTCGACAGCGTTGTCGACCAATCGCGACAGTTCGCATCGACGGAGTACGCGGACGCACTACTGAAGGGCGACAAAATCAGCGACAGCGAAAAAGAAGCTGTAGCGAAGAAACTCGCGCAGTTTACGGGTCTTAGTGAAGATTACATACTGAAAGCGAATCTGCGCGTTAGCCTGCCGCAATTCATGGCGGAGTTGCAGCGCAGTCGCGGCCTCACAACGGGGCGATTGGATTCGCGCTTCTCCGGCCCGGCGGATGATCCACTCGCCGAATACGCCTCGTACGATCCGCAGTCCACTGCTTTAAGCGGAGCCTACACGGCGGCGTTCAACGACTACATCCGGCAAGACCTGAATTATGGCAAGGACATGACCTATCTCGTGTCGGCAAACTTCGCAGGCGCGAGCTGGGACTGGAAGCATGGCCGCGGCGGTTTCGGATTTCCGGGTTCGCCGAATGTGGAGCCCGATTTAGTCGAGGCCATGATTTCGAATCCGCACCTGCACGTCGAAGTCGAAAATGGAATTTACGATCTGGCAACCCCGTTCTACGAAACCGAATACACAATGGATCACCTGGACTTGCCGCCTAGCTTGCGCAGCCACATTACGCTCAAATACTACGACGCCGGCCACATGATGTACGTCTACGATGCGGCCCACGCGAAGCTCAAAGCGAATGTCGCTGCCTTCATCGAAAATGCGTTGAAGCAATAAAAAGGCTTTCCGCTGCCGGCATCTCGATTTGCTAAAGGAGCGCCGGCAGCGTTTTTCTTCCCTTCAGCTAATTTAGCTCTCGCCCCAAAAACTTGAAAATGAGCTTGTGGTTACCTAGTGATTGAATATATATCATAGGTAAATGCTCATCGACCTTTCCAGCGCTCGCTCGCGTTGGTCCTTTCTTTTCCTGGTCGTATTGGCGGCTGGCGAATTTTCTTTTCTGGCAGCCAAAGTCTGGCTCGCGGAGCAGTGGAACGAATCCTCTAATCCGAAGAAGTGGCTTGCCGCAGCACAACTCGAACCGGGCAACGGCCAATATTCGGAACAGCTCGGACTCTACGACGAGCTGAATCTTGAGCGACGGGACGAATCCAGAGCCGCGTACTATCTGCAGCGCGCGGCGCAAATTGATCCTCGCTCGGAGCGCCCATGGCTTGAGCTTGCGGCTCTCGACGAAGAACGAGGCGATTTCTCCGCTGCAAAACAGGCCTACGAAATGGCGCAATCGGATTTTCCCATTTCGC
>DATGJE010000131.1:0-7529 GCA_035295305.1 Candidatus Acidiferrales bacterium
GGCCGCATCCGTCACTACGCCGAAATCGAAACCACGGAATTGCGCGAGGGCAGCGATTCCGCTCTGCGAAAACTCAAACTTGAACCGTCGGCAACAATCGTCATGCTGGACGCCGCCGGAAAACAATTCACTTCGGCACAATTTGCTCGCTGGCTTGGCGATTTGCGCGATCGTGGCACGCGAGAGCTTGTTTTCCTTTGCGGCGACGCGGCCGGATTCCCGGAATTTCTGCAGCGCGCCGCAAAACAAAGGCTTTCGCTTTCCACGCTGACCATGCCGCACGAGTTCGCGCGCGTCGTCCTCGCCGAACAGATTTACCGTGCCTACGCCATCCTGGCCGGCCACCCCTATCCGAAATAATTCGAAATAGGCAGATTCCGCACGCGCATTCTGCGAGAATATCCGTTCATGGCAATCAAAATCACGCACGATGCGCATGCCGCGACTGCCTCAGTAGAGCTGACGATTACACAACCGCTCGATGACTTCGACCTCACCGAAGTTGCGGCCCCGATTCCGCGCGACATCGATCCGATTCTTGCTTCGCAAGGATTCAAAGACCTGCTCGACGAAGCGCGCACGATCCTCGAACGCGAATTCACCGGCAGCGACCTCGAAATCGCGCAACTCACTGGTGCAATCTGCAAGGACGGAGCCGTTTACCATCCCGGAATCTGGATCGTCGTGCGCGAAGCGAACGCCGCGGGCAAGGAAATATCGCCCACATCACGCACGCGCATCGCCGCCGTGGCAGAATCCGTGCGGTCCACTCTTCAGCTTTCTTGACGTCACGCGTCGACTGCGCTCGGATCACGGATCGCTCGTTCTCCGAAGTGTCGCCGTCAAGTACGCGGCAGACTATTCCTATATCAGCACGACCATTGATTGTGACGTGTCTAGCACGTGCGTATACTCTGCGCGATAGGTAGCCGTTGCGCTAATCATCCTTGGGAGGGTCTATGAAACTGCGTCGCCCAGCAGTCCTCGCCGCTGGAGCCATCCTTCTTGCGCTGGTGATCCCAGAGTTGCTTTTCGCGCAAACAAATCTGACCAGCACAGATATTGTGCTTGCGGAAGACATGCTGCGAGGCGTTCGCGACGCCGTCAAGAAAAACTACTATGACCCGAAATATCACGGCGTCGATTTGGATACTCGATACAAGGTTTACGAAGAGAGGATTAATAAAGCTACAAACCGAGGCGCGACGTTTGCCGAGATTGCAGCGTATCTTTCGGCTTTGCACGATTCGCACACAATTTTTATCCCTCCGCCACGGTTAGCAGCTTTCCATTACGGTTTTCGCATGGCGATCATCGGGGAGAAAGCTTACATCACCGAAGTTCGTTCCGGATCGGATGCGGCGGAGAAGCTTCATCTTGGCGATGAGATCCTCGGACTCAATCATTACACTGTTAACCGCAACGACTTCCCAGATCTCAACTACTACCTTTATGCGCTGTCTCCCCAGACCGCGGTGAACTTCAACTTGCGTGATCCGTTGGGCCGCCCGCGCGAAGTCTCCGTCAAAACGAGGATCGAGGGAAAGGGAATTAGTGGCGGTGAGCAGCGACTCTGGAATGAAATTAGTAACAACAGAGACGTGATGGAGCATTCGTTGCGTCAGAGATGGGTAGAACAAGGCGACCTCTTGATTTGGAAGATGCCGGAATTCTCCATGGGCGATTCTGAAGTTGATCAGATGATCGACAAGGCGCGCAAACATGCAGCGCTCATACTCGACTTGCGTGGGAACCCAGGCGGACGCGTGACGACTCTTGACCGCATGGTGGGGGATGTAATGGATCGCGAAGTGACCATCGCCTCGCGCGTTTCGCGAAAACCGGAGAAACCGGACACGGCGAAGAGCGCGTTAATCACGGCTAGTTTGGAGCATACTGCCGGGCGAAGAATTTCAGACCATTCCCGCCTCGTATCAATGCGGCTTGAATGTCTTGCCGGTCTCAAGCAGAGTCTTCAGGCGGGAAAGAATGCGTGGCCATCCATCGGCGCAGGCAGCGTAAGTGGAGTCATCCTCGGCCCACTCGTCATGCGTCACTGTTACTTTGGTGGCTTCGGTCTCGGGCACCAGTTCGATAGTTGCGCGTGACGCTTTTTCATTTTGGCCCATTGCGAAGGTGTACTGAAAGACTTTTGGCGGCTCAAACCGCAGGACCTTACCTCGGACGTAGGTCATGGGCTTGCCATCGGGTCCCGGGCCCACCCATGCGAGCGAGCCACCAGGCTTGAAGTCCGCTTGAAACTCAGCGCCCGCGAAGATGATGCGGTTCGACTCCCGCGATACAAAGCCTTCCCACACCTTCTCCGGGGAGGCAGCAATGTAGAAGGTGTATTTCAGTGGTGGTTGATTGGCCATGATTGCTCCTGACTCTCCCCGAAACTTTGGGCTTTGTCCTCCGCCCTTCTTGAACTTTTTCGCGTTCCCGAAATTTTACAAATCGAGGATACTGTTATGCCTTTTAGTATCACAAAAATGGAGCGACCATAGTGCGAGTGAACATCCGTAGATTTTTCGCTTACTGCGTGCTGGCCAGTTGGATTGGAATGACACCAGCGACGATCCAAGCGGCAATTGAGTGGTCTGCGCGAGCAACCATTGCGCAGGCTACATTGGAACAGCGTAAAGCGCTCAACAGCGACCTCGATACGGTTGCCGCCAACGTCCCAAAGAGTCTCAGCGATGTCGCAAAATGGCAAGCTGAGCTAAATGACGAATTGAAGTCTTCCGCGGCGCTTGACAGCAAGCTTGCCGGCGATTCCCGCGCCGTACAGGCCAAGCGAAAGGAGTTTTGGTGGGCATTTGCGATATGGGCAGGCTTAACTCTGCTGGGTAGCGCATTACTTGCCGAGGGCAAGCAGAAACAGTCCGAATGATTTGGGCGCATCTAAAATCCAGCAAGAATAAATCCCGCTGTGCTGCGGTTTTTAAACTTCCAAAATCAAATCGGGACCCGGCGTCGCTTGACGTTTGCCTACTCAGCGGCGAGACTAATATCCGCTCCCAACTCTCCTGCGAGGATAGATGCCCGAAGGAAAAGGACTGTTGATCGTCTACACTGGCCCGGGCAAGGGCAAGACTACTTGCGCGCTGGGCACCGCGTTTCGCGCGGTGGGGCAGGGATTGCGCGTGCTGATGGTGCAATTCATCAAGGGCTCGTGGCATTATGGCGAACTGGACGCCGCGAAAATGCTGGGTGACGATAAATTCGAAATTCGCCCCATGGGCCGCGGTTTCATCAAAGTCGGCGGCGCCGATACAGACCCGGAAGACATCAAGCTTTGCGAGGAGTGCTGGGATTTTGGCCGCGAGCAGATTTACAGCGGCAAATACGATCTGGTGATTCTCGACGAGATCAATTACGTGATCAGCTACAAGATTCTTGACCCCGAAAAAGTGGCGGATGCGCTCGCGAAGCGTCCCGAACAAGTGCACGTGATTTGCACGGGGCGCAACGCGCATCCGAGACTGGTGGAACTGGCAGATTTGGTAACGGAGATGCGCGAAGTCAAGCATCCTTACACGAAAGGCATCCTTGCGCAGCGCGGCATCGATTACTAATCGGGAAGAAAATCATCCATGGCCTGGTTTAAAAAAGACAACAAACCCATCGAAGCGACGCCGAATGAAGAGCGCCGCGTCAAGACGGAAGGCCTGTGGATCAAGTGCGACGGGTGCCGCTCGATCATTTGGAAAAAAGACCTTGAGGCGAATTGGGAAGTGTGCCCCAAGTGCGGAAATCATTTTCGTCTCGGCGCGAAACGTCGGCTAGAACTGCTCCTTGACGACGGCAAGTGGATCGAGCATGACGCGGAGCTGGCCTCGACCGATCCGCTGAAATTTGTCGACACGAAGCCTTATTCACAGCGTCTGCGCGACGCGCAGAATAAACTCGGCGTCAATGACGCCGTGCTCAGCGCCGAAGGCCAGCTGAATGGCCGCCCGGTAATCTGCTGCTCAATGGAGTTCGCTTTCGCCGGGGGCTCGATGGGAGCCGTGGTCGGCGAAAAGGTGACGCGCGCGGCCGAGCGCAGCGCCGACCGCAAGATGCCCTTGATTATCGTGTCGTGTTCCGGCGGCGCGCGCATGCAGGAAGGCATGGTGAGCCTGATGCAGCTGGCCAAAGTCTCCGCGGCTCTCGGCCGACTTGATGAGGCACGCGTCCCTTACATTTCCGTGCTCACCGATCCCACGACCGGCGGCGTCACGGCCAGTTTCGCGATGCTGGGCGATCTGAATATCGCCGAGCCGGGGGCGCTGATTGGTTTCGCGGGTCCGCGCGTCATTGAGCAAACCATCCGTCAGAAGCTGCCTGATGGATTCCAACGCGCCGAGTTTCTCATCCAGCACGGTTTCCTGGACGCGATCGTCCCGCGCAAAGAGCTGAAGCCGTACATCTCGCAAGCTCTCGATTTTTTCGTCGGCTAAGTTGGCGCAAATGAATTACGAAGATTCGGTGACCCGCCTGCTATCCCTCGGCAAAGAACTCGCCGCCCCGCAACAGGCTCGCGTGCAGAAATTCGACCTCGAAAATATCCGCGTCCTTTCGGACTATTTGGGCGCGCCGCATCGCGCGGTTCCTTCGGCGCATATTGCCGGCACAAACGGCAAAGGGTCCACGGCGGCGATGCTGGAATCGATTTTGCGCGCCGCGGGACTTTCGACAGGCCTCTTCACTTCTCCGCATCTGGAACGTATCAACGAACGTATTCAGTTCGACGGCCAGGCGATTTCCGATGAGGCTTTCGCCGCCGAATTTACTCGCGTCCACGCTGCGATCGAGACTCTTCTCGCCTCCGGAGAGCTCGCCGCTCATCCCACATATTTCGAGTGTGTGACCGCGATGGCCTACAGCGCCTTCGCGCGACGCCCCGTTGATTTCGCCGTATATGAAGTCGGCATGGGCGGCAGGCTCGACTCAACGAATATCCTGCAGCCCGAGGTTGCGGTGATCACGCAAGTCGACCTCGATCACGAGAATTTTCTGGGACACTCTATCGCGGAAATTGCCGCCGAAAAAGCGGGAATCATCAAGCCGGGCGGCTGGGTGGTCAGCTCGGCGGAGCGCCCCGAGGCTCGTGCAGTCATCGCGCGCCGCGCCGCTGAAGTCGACGCGCGTCTCGTCGAGATCGATACCGAGTGGCGCGTTGAAATACTCAGCGCCTCAGCGGGACGCCATCGAGTGAATGCCACGCCGGCACATTCCGCCAAACCGCTGGCGCTGGAGATTCCGCTGCCCGGCCGTTTTCAAGTGCGCAACGCGCTTGCGGCAGCCACTGCGACTCGCCTTCTCGCCGCGCGCGGATTCTCCATCACCGACGAGGCCATCATCACCGGCATTCGCAACGTGCAATGGCCGGGGCGCCTGGAACAGTTGTCCAGCGCACCCGCAATTTTTCTGGATGGCGCGCATAATCCCGCAGCCGCGCGCGAGTTGGCCGCATTTTGGGAAACGCATCTCGCCGGAAAACGCATCTGGCTGGTCTATGGAGCCATGCGCGACAAAGCGGTCGACGAGATTGCCGGCTTCCTGTTTCCGCGCGCGCACGAAGTGTTTCTCACGGAGCCGCGCCAGTCCCGCGCCATTTACGCACCGCTTCTCGCCGAGATGACCTCGCACCTCGCCCCGCGCTTTCAAGTGGTACCCGATCCCGCCATCGCCTTCGAGTTGGCGATTTCATCAGCCGCGCCGGAAGACGCAATATTCGTGACCGGCTCCCTGTACTTGGTCGGCGAACTGCGCCGCCACTGGTACCATCTCGACAAAAACACCATCGTCACATCTCTAGACCACGCCAAACATCGTTAGCCTAAACCCAAATGGGGGATAGGGGCCCGGCTCGCCGACCCCTCGCTTCGAACCATGTTCGCTATTGGGACGCAAACGCGTTTTTCGCCCACCTGTGGAAATCGTCCCAAACGCGAACGCCCATTCCCACCTCTGGACATTGTCAATCACGCTTTCAAAATGGCGAGGCGCGCAAGGAACTTTGTTTCAGGCATATGCGTATAAGATTTATGAACATTTGCGGCAACTCAATTGCCCTTTCTGCGTCTAACCCTAAGTAGGCCAAGGAGCCTTCCATGCAACCGCAAGGGCGGCAAAAGAAGCTCGAAGCTTTTGGGCGCGGACCGGCGTTTCTCTCTGAGGCCCTGCGCAAATGCCCCAAGAAAATGTGGCTCTATCGTCCCGCTACGGATCGTTGGAGCATCCACGAAATCATTCTGCATCTCGCCGACAGCGAAGCTGAAGCGTACATCCGCTGCCGCCAGTTCATCGCGCAGCCGGGTTCGCCCGCTCTGATCTACCACGCTTCCCTGTGGGCCAGCTCCCTCGGTTATTTTCACCAGAGCACGCGCGAAGCCCTTAGCCTGATTACGCGTCTCCGCAAAATGACCCATCAGATTCTTTGTTATATTCCCGAGCCAGTTTGGGCCCACACAGCTCAACATCCAAAGAAGGGCATAATGACCCTCGATGGATGGCTTGACACGCAAATAAGCCATATTCCACACCACATCGAGCAGATTCAAGAAAATCACGCCGCTTGGGCGAAAACGCACCGCCAGCGCAAACCTGCCGTGCGTCTGGTTGCGAGAGCGGCTGGAGAAGAAGTTGCCTTGGCGAGTTTTGGCGCGGCCGTGGAATTCGCCGACTGATAGTTTCGTCGGTAAGAACTCTCGTCGCCAGCGAGGCGCGCCGTTTTAATAGCGTTCTCCTGTGTTTTGCCTCTCCGATTCGCCGCACTCACGTTAGAATCTGCCTGGCATGCCAGCCGCGAACGCCTACGACGTCGCCGGGCCACCTGGCGCTCCTGCGATTGTGTTTCTTCACGGAATGCGCGTGACGCGCAAGATGTGGAAGCCGCAGATGGAGCGCCTGGCCAACTCCTATCGCTTGATCGCGCTTGATTTGCCGGGACACGGGACGCTCAGCAACATTCCGTTTCGCCTCAACGCTGCGGTAGACACAACCGCTGAAGTCATCAATCGCGAAGCCCGCAACGCTCGCGCTCTGATCGTTGGCATTTCACTCGGCGGCTATGTCGCCATGGAATTCGGCGCGCGCTACCCCGAAAAAGCCGCGGGTCTCGTCATCGCCAGCGCCACCGTCGAGCCGCGCGGCTGGCACACGCTTCCGTATCATTGCGTCGCCGCAGCGATGAACGAATTGCCCGAGCCCACCCTGAATTGGATCAGCCGGACATTTTTTCAACTCGTATATCCGCCGGAAAAAGCCGAGCCGTTGATCGCGCCGGGCTTTTTCATGCGCGGCGCTTCACAGGGTTTGCGGGAAGTCTTCGGCAAGCAATTCGCTCCGCGACTCGCCGTCTATCCCGGGCCTGTTCTGTTGTTGAACGGTGCGCTCGATCTCGGCTTTCGCATGCACGAACGCAGATTCCTGGCCGCCGCGAAACACGGCCGCTTGGAAATTATTCCGCGCGCCTTCCACATAGCGAATATCGACCAGCCGGACGCATTCTCAAATGCCGTTCGCCGCTTCGCGGAATC
>DATGJE010000132.1:0-16118 GCA_035295305.1 Candidatus Acidiferrales bacterium
CACACATTCGATGGTGCTGTGCGTCACGTGGACGAATTCCACCTGAAATGGCCCGAGCGATACGGTCATCCCCGGGGCAATTTCGTGCAAGTCCGCCGATTCGAGCAGCCCGTGCTCTTCCAGTTTCTTGCGCACCAGCGCCAGCGTGAAGCGCGTCCCGTAAATCGGGCACTTGAGTTCGGGCAGCAGATACGGCACCGCGCCGATGTGATCCTCGTGCGCATGCGTCAAAATCAGCGCGCGTAATCCGGCGCGATTCTGTTTCAGGTAGGAAATGTCCGGAATGACGACGTCGACGCCCAGCAATTCCGTTTCGGGGAACATTAGGCCGGCGTCGATGGCGAGAATATCCTCGCCGTAGCGGAGGGCCATCATATTCATTCCAAACTCGCCCAGCCCGCCAAGCGGGATCATCCACAGGGAAGTTTTACTCAAGTGCGGTTTTTAAGCTCCTTTTCGTGAACGGCCATCGTACCACAGCAGCGGCTTGCCGGCTTATGAGAGGAAATACGTGAGATGAACTGTACCTATTCGAAGCGGAGCGCTTCGATCGGGTCGAGTTGCGAGGCCTTCTGCGCGGGGTAATAGCCGAAGAAAAGTCCCACAAACAGGGCAAATGCCGCAGCCACAATGATCGCGATGGGTGGAATCTGCATGGTCCACTGAAGAGTGCTCGCGAGTAAATTCGACGCGAACACGCCGACGAACACGCCGGCGACTCCGCCCAGCAAGCTGACGATCATGGCTTCGATCAGGAACTGCATTTGAATGTCGCGTTCCGTCGCGCCCACGGCCATGCGCACGCCGATTTCGCGCGTCCGTTCCGTCACGGACACGAGCATGATGTTCATGATTCCGATTCCGCCCACCAGTAACGCTACGGAAGCGATACTCGCCAGCATCAGCGTGAACGTGTGGCTCGCCTGCTCCTGCGCTTCCAAAAATTGCGTCGGTGTTCGAATGTTGAAATCGTCCGGCTCATCGGGCCGCAAATGGTGACGCTGGCGTAGGAGACGCGTGGCCAGATCCTGCGCCGGGCCTATCGCTTCCGGACTTACGGCCGAACAGAAGATATCGTCCAGCCAGTTTTGACCCGTCAGTTTGCGCTGCGCTGTCGTATACGGCATTCCCAGCGTATCGTCTTGATCTCCGCCGAAGGGGGTCAAGCCTTTCGTCGCCAGCACTCCGATGACCCGGAAAGGCAGCCCGCCGATACGGATAGATTTGCCCACAGGATCTTCGTCCGGACGGAAAAGCTGGTCGACGATGGTCTTGCCCAGCACCGTGACTTGCGCCTGCGTCGCCACGTCGTGGTCGGTGAAATTGGTTCCCGAAACGACGGGCCAGTTGCGAACGTCGAGAAAGTCCGGGGCTGTTCCGCGAAAGTGCGTCCACCAATTTTTGTTGCCGTAAATGACTTGAATGTGCCCGTCGGAATTCGGCGAGCAGGCTTTGAGCAGCGGAATTTCCGCCGTCATCGCAAGCGCGTCCTCATTCGTAAGCGTTTTGGTATCGTCATTGCCGGTGCGTCTGCCGTTTATGCTCCGCCCACCCGCCTCCACCCATACCATGTTGTCGCCGAGCGCGGAAATCTGATCGCGAATCTGCTGCGAACCGCCTTCGCCAATCGCGACCGTGCAAATCACCGCGCCAATGCCGATCGCGATGCCCAGCATGGTCAGTGCGCTGCGCATCTTATTGCGTGCCAGCACGCGCACAGTGATGCGCATCAAATCGGTGAGCCTGGTACTGTGGTTCGCGCTGGGCGTGGAGTCTTTCGGTAAGCTCAACGGCAAAATCCCCCGGGATAGATGAAGTTCATTCGAATCGTAAGGCCTCGATTGGATCGAGCTGCGACGCTTTCTGCGCCGGATAATAACCAAAAAAAAGTCCCATAAAGAGCGCGAACGCCGCGGCCACCACAATGGCCAGCATCGGAATCTGCATGGTCCAGTGCAACGTCGACGCCAGCACGTGCGACGCAAAAATGCCGAAGAAAACGCCCAATACTCCTCCCAGCAGGCTGACAATAATCGCTTCGATCAGGAACTGCATTTGAATGTCGCGCTCGGTCGCGCCGACGGCCATGCGCACGCCGATTTCGCGCGTCCGCTCCGTCACTGACACAAGCATGATGTTCATGATACCAATTCCGCCCACCAGCAACGCTACGGAAGCGATGCTCGCCAGCATCAGCGTGAATGTGTGGCTCGCCTGCTCCTGCGCTTCCAAAAATTGCGTAGGCGTTCGAATATTGAAATCATCGGGTTCCTTGGGACGCAAGTGATGCCGCTGCCGCATCAACCGGGTAATCTGCTCCTGCGCGGGATCGATCGCCTCGGGCGATACAGCCGAACAGAAGATATCGTCCAGCCAGTCCTGCCCCGACACTTTATGCTGCGCCGTCGTGTACGGCATCATCATCGTATCGTCTTGGTCGCGTCCAAAACCCGAGGCCCCTTTGCTCGCAAGAACTCCAATGACCTGAAAGGGAAGTCCTCCGACGCGAATCGTCTTTCCCACGGGATCGCCGCCGCTGAAGAGTTGATCCGCCACTGTCTTCCCGAGCACCGTCACCTGCGCGCGCGACACCACATCCTGCTCGGTGAACGGCGTACCTTCCACCACCTGCCAATTACGAATCGTCAAAAAACTGGGCGCGACTCCGTTATATTGCGTGGACCAATTTTGGTTCCCGTAAACAACCTGCACATGCCCGTCGACGTTGGGCGAGCATGTTTTTATCAGCGGAGTCGACGCGGCAATCGCGTCCGAATCGCCATCGACGAGCGATTTTGTGTTGTCGTTTCCTGTGTGCGCACCGTTGACGGTGCGTCCGCCGGCTTCCACCCAAACCATGTTGTCGCCCAACGACGAAATCTGGTCGCGAATCTGCTGCGAACCGCCTTCGCCGATCGCCACCGTGCAAATCACCGCGCCGATGCCGATCGTGATGCCGAGCATCGTCAGGCCGGTGCGCATTTTATTGCGCCCCAGCACGCGCAGTGTGATGCGTGCCAGGTCGGCAAATGAGGTGCTGTACGCGGAATCCTTGGGTGATGCCAACAGTGCAATCCTCTAGGAAGTTAGACGCGCGGCGTTGTCCTGCGGTTCTCGAAATCTATCTGACGCTGGGTTTGTTTAGGACTTGGCCGCAGTCGGGCTGCGGCGTGCGGATGCGCGTTTTGCTCCTTAGTTTCTGCTGCCCGCGAAGAGGCGCGCGATCGCTACAAGCACCACGGCGCCAACGAACGCGGCCGCGAGGCTCCCAAAAAATCCAAACGCCGTGATTCCGAGCTTGGAGAAAATCCATCCGCCGATCAGCGCGCCCACCATTCCCAGAATCGTGTCGGCGAAACACCCAAAGCCTCGCCCGCGCGTCACTGTGCCTGTCAGCCATCCGGCGATCAGTCCGATGAGGATCCACGCCAGCAACCCGTGGTCGTAATAAATAACGCCCATTCGGTGCGGTTCCATATGCGGCGGATTATCTCACATCACGCGTCCGGAAAAACAACACAAACATCTGAGAGACCCGGTGCGAGAATCCTCAATGAATCTGTCGTTGGGAATAAAGGCAATTATTTATGCACGAAGCTTGCGTCCATGGATGACCGCTTGTCAGAACATTACACTACGGGTTTTGCTGTATTTACAGGCGAAAAATCGCTCTGTAGGCTATCCGACATTCGCTAAATTCGGGGGAGGCTTCTACGTGTGATGCGGAAGCGAATACTGGTCGCCGACGACAACGGGCTGGTGCGAAAACTCCTGCATCTCATGCTTGAGCGTGATGCAGGATGGGAAGTTGCCGTGGCTAAGGACGGGAGCGAAGCGATCGCAAAGGCGCAACAATTCGAGCCCGACGTGGCGATTCTTGATTTCGCCATGCCCGATATGGACGGGTTGCAGATAGCGCGCCAGATCTCCGAACAGTTGCCTTCCGCGGCGATCCTACTATTCACGGTTCATGGTTCCCCGGAGATGGATTGGGCGGCGAAGCAGGCCGGAGTGTCTCGCGTGCTGCCGAAAACGGCAGCCGGTTTGCCACTAATCAAAGCGGTCGAGGAACTGTTGGCGAACCAACGGGAAGCGCCTCCACAAGAGGCCCTGGAGCCTGTGCCCGAAATTGTATCTGGGCCTGCATGCGACCCCGTGCCAGAGCTTGTACCTGAACTTATACCCGAACTTGAAAATGTCCCGACTACCGTAATCGCCGCCCCTCCCGTCGAACCAAGCCCCGAAATGATGCATGCCGAAGGGGGCGAAGGCGCGCCCGCCAGCTGCGATCCGGAGCGCCTGGAAGATAGTTCTGCTAATTCTACCACCGGAGCAACCTAAGAGCATTTCTCCGCAGCAGCGTTTCAACTTTCCGCCCAGCTACAATCATCCACCACTTACAAGTTATTGCTTGTAGACCAATCGAGGCCCGCTGACTTGCTTCGCCTTCAGGTTCACACTCACTTCGACGCGATCGGCGATCTTTACGAACGGGATCCCTTTGGTCATCCCGTAGTCCTTGCGGTCGAAGGCCATGGTCCCCATAATTCTTCCTGAGCCTGTCCCCTTGCCGGTAATCGTCAGGGCCAGCGTCTGGATTTTTGTCACTCCGCGCAACGTAAAGTCGCCGTCCACTTCAAAGCTGTCGGGACCGGTCTGAATAACTTTCTTTGAACGAAACGTGATCAACGGGTCCTGCTTGGCGTTAAAAAAATCTTTGCCTTTCAGCTTGCGGTTTTTTACGCCGCTTCCCGTGTTCACGCTGGCTGCCTGAATCTTGATGTCTAAAACTCCCGTCGTCGCATCGGGAGACATGAATGTCAGCGTGGCGCCCCACTTGTCGAAAGTACCGTCGACAGGCGCCGATGCCTTGACGCTGAAGTGAATCGCACTTTCCTCCGGTATGATCTCGAAAACAGGAACACCCGCCGCGACCTGCGCTCGCGTTAAAGACGGAAACAAAGTGGAGGCCAACACGTAAAATAGAATGAGTCGCACGCCTGCCAGCCTGACCTACTTCTCGCGTAAGCAGAACTTGTACCCCAGAATCTTGTAAGTCAATTTGGCCGCGAGAAAATCTGACGCGTGCTCTCCGGCTTGCGGCAGTAACTCGACCACATCCGCCGCAACAATATTGCGCGTTTCGGCTACTTCTCGAATCAGTGCAGTCACTTGAAACCAATCGAGGCCGCCCGGCTCCGGAGTGCCTGTCGCTGGCATGTACGCGGGATCGAACCCGTCGAGGTCCACGGTCAGGTAAACGTGCTCGGGCAAATGCTCGATCACGCGTGGAATCCAGCTATCGTTGCGTGCGCGGGCAATATCTCGCGCCCAAAAGATTTTCGTACGAAGGTGCCGAATCGCTTGTGCCTCCTCGATCGAAAGCGAGCGAATCGCTACTTGCACCGCGGGACATATCTCCAACACGCGCCGCATCGCCGATGCGTGGCTCGCGCGGTTCTCTTGATATGCTTCGCGCAAATCCGCGTGCGCGTCAATTTGCAGCACGGCGAGGTCCGGAAATTTCTTCGCCGCCGCGGACACAAGCGGCGGAGTCAGCGAATGCTCGCCGCCCAGCGCCACCGGAAATTTTCCATCCTTGAGCAACGCGAGTTCCGTCGTGTGAATTTCCGCGAGCACTTTTTCGAGCGTGCCTTCCGCAGTATCAATCGCTGGAAGCGTCGCAATCCCGATCTTCGAATACGTTTCCACTTCGAGTTCCTCGTCCCACGTCTCCATGTTGCGGCTCGCCGCGATAATCGCGGCCGGACCATTGCGCGTTCCGTGCTCATACGTGGTCGTGCGTTCGAGCGGCACGGGAAAAATCACCGCGCGCGACGTTTCGTAACGCGAATTCTCTTCCGGAATGCCGCCGAAATTTTCCGGCGAAGCAAGTGTGTAACTTTTTGGTTCCACGATGAAACACCCTCGCAACTAGATTTTTTTCTTTTCTCTTGACGCACTTTGCGCTATTTATAGCTCACAAAATATTTTTGCGCGATTTTAAACAGCAATAGCGCTTTGGAGGTGATACATTACCTGCGAGGAACGTGAATGGCAAAGAAAAAGGGAGTGACCGAACGCGTTCTGCATGATCCCATCGCGGATCGCCTCACGCCGACTCATCCGCTCGATCTTTCCAAAGCGCGCACCGTGGATTCTCTCGTCCGCGCGATGGGCAGAACGGCTTTCACTGGACGTCAGGTCGGTGACGCCGCCGATGTTCTCGAAGCGATGGCGCGCGACAAGGATTGCTTCGTGGTGCTCACTCTCTCCGGCGCGCTCACCGTTGCAAAAATGGGGCTCGTCTTTTGTGACTTGATCGATTCCGGGATCGTGAAAGCGGTTGTCTCCACGGGCGCGCTCATGGCTCACGGTCTTGTTGAGGCCGCCGGCAAAAGCCATTTCCGCTACGATCCCAAGATGGGCGACAAGGAGCTTTTCTTCGCGGGCTACAATCGCGTCTACGATTCGCTCGAACCGGAGATCAATCTCGATTACATCGAGGAAATTGTCGAGGCGCTGTTCGAGAAATGGAATCCCAACGAAATCGTATCGAGCTGGAAACTCAACCGCCGCATCGGCGAATTTTTGATTGAGCACGCCGAAGGGCGCGGCATTCTGAAATCCGCCGCCGAAAATGATGTCCCCGTTTTCATTCCGGCGTTTACCGATTCCGAAATCGGCATCGATTTCGCGCTGCACCAGCGCCAGCGCCGCAAGGAAGGACGCCCCGAGCTCCGCTTCGACTCCTTCACCGACTTCGAACGCTTTGCCGAAACGATGCTTGCCACCAAGCGCATGGGAATTTTCACCGTCGGCGGTGGCGTTCCGCGCAATTGGTCGCAGCAGTTCGGCGTTTACGCGGAGTTGCTCGCGCGCCGGGGCTACGAGGAAATGCCGCTCAAGCGTTACAACTACGGACTGCGCATTTGTCCCGAGCCGGTGCATTGGGGCGGGCTTTCCGGCAGCACGTACACCGAAGCGGTATCCTGGGGGAAATTCGTGCCCGCTGACGAAGGCGGAAAATTCGCCGAGGTTTTCGAGGACGCCACGGTTGCGCTTCCGCTCATCGTCGGTGCCGTTCTCGAACGCATCGGTTACTTCGATCAACAGGCGGAAAAGAAAGACGCACGCAGGAACTCAGCGCCGAACCATCACCATCGCTCCGTAGTTCACAGCAGCGATTAATTTGGCAAGGAAGGAGAAAAGTCATGAGCCCCAAAAACGATAAACGCGGCCCCGATTACAGTCAGCTCGAAGAAGGGACACGGCAATCCAAGCCCATCCTGCGCCAGCAGGCGCGCGAGATTCAGCCCTATGGCAAAATTGCAAAACTGCCCATCGCGCTCGACGAAAAAGTTTGCGCCACCAGCGCCGAAAATTTAAATCAACTCCTCGCCGATACAATGACTCTCCGCGATATGTACAAGAAACATCATTGGCAGGTCGCGGGCCACACGTTCTACCAGATTCATCTTCTCTTCGATAAGCATCACGACGAACAGGACGAACTGGTCGACACCATCGCCGAGCGCATTCAGACTCTGGGCGCCATCAGTCTGGCCATGGCCGCTGACGTCGCCGAGACCACATTGATTCCGCGTCCTCCGCGCGGCCGCGAAGAGCTCCCCGTGCAACTCTCGCGCCTTCTCGAGGCGCATGAAATCATTCTGAAGGAAGCGCGGACGTTTGCGCGTGATGCCGACGAAGCGGGTGACGATGGCACGAACGATTTGATCGTCAGCCAGGTGATTCGCACGAATGAATTGCAAGTGTGGTTCCTGGCCGAGCATCTGGTCGACGTGCCGGCCGTCCACGCGGACAAGGCGAAGAGCGCCTCCGCCGGCCGATAGGTGCTCGATCGCATCGTTTACATTTTTGCATTTTCCTTCTCGGCGGCGTCAGTTTGGCCCGTCTTTGTAGAAGACGTGTCCCAACTGGTCGCACTTTTGGCGCTCCGCTTCGGTCATAGGAGTCGGCTTTTCGCCAGCCGGAACGGATTCGCATCGCAAAAGATTTTCAAACCCAGGCGCTGAAAACACGAACACGATGCTGGCGGTTTCGGTGCCGACATTCTTCAGGTGTACCCACGTGTACGCTGGAATGAACACAAGTCCGCCTGCGTGCAGATCGCGTTTCTGATCGCCGAGGTCAACATGAAGCGTGCCCCGCCCGATAAACACGATTTCATCCTGCCCCAGGTGCTTGTGCGTCGGTATTTCATCGCCAGGCGCAATGTCTTCGGTTCCGAACACGAGATGTTGCGACCCGTTATTTTTCGGGCTCGCCTTCAGTGTGAATCCTCCAGGAGGAGGATCGCGCCACACGCGCTGCTCTCCCTCATTTTTCTCCAGCAGCAGCGGTTTCGCTTTGCTCCGGGAGGCCGTAACAGAACTGGATTGGGCCGATGATCTCGGAGAGACAAAAGCCGCCATAAGCATAATAGCCGCGATTCCAAACACACCTCCGACTGTCCTGCACTTCATACGCACCTCCATTATTTTGCGGGAGTTTCCTCTCAACCGTTGAGAGAGTCAATGAGTTTCAGAACGAAGAGCCTGCTTGATTTGACTGGCTGACTGTTGGGGTCGAGACGCGCTGTTACACGAGCTGAATTTCTTCTTCCAGCCTGATCCCATACTTCTCGAACACGCGTTCCTTCACTACTGCGATCAGGAATTTCACGTCCACCGCTGTTGCCCCGCCAAGATTCACGATGAAGTTCGGATGTTTTTGCGACACTTGCGCGCCGCCATGCTGCGTCCCGCGCAATCCCGCTTCTGAAATCAAATACGCCGTGGGAACCACGGGAAACGGATCGACTTTCACGACTTTCACCACTGCGCTGCGCATTTCCTCGGGCACCAGTTTCAAATCCACATTCTTGAACGTGCTCCCGATGTTCGGATACTCCATCGGGTGCCGTTCGAGCCGGTAATTGATTTTGTCCTTAATCCCGGCGTCAATGGCCGAGCGCTCGCCCTGAATCATATTGATTTTCGTGGTCAGAATAATTTCGCGACCGTTCTTTTCCTTGAAAACGCTCGACCGATAGCCGAACTGGCATGCTGCATTGGCACGCGAAATCGTTTCCAGCGTTTCCACGTCGAAACTTTCCACACTGACGACGCGATCCTTGATCTCCCCGCGAAACGCGCCCGCGTTTCCGCGCACTGCGCCACCCACCGTCCCCGGCAATCCACCCGCCCATTCGAGTCCACTCAGCGAATGCTCGATCGTGAACTTCAGCAAGTCGCTGACCAACACGCCCGCGCCCACCGTCACGATATTCCCGTGTGCCTCGAGTTGCATCAAGCTCGGCTTCAGCATCAGTCCGTCAAAGCCGCTATCGCTGATCAGCAGATTCGTTCCGCCGCCCAAAACGAAAAGCTGCAAGTTCTGCTCGCGCGCAAACAGCACGCCCGCACGAATTTCCTCTTCGTTCGTCGCCTCGCAAAAATAGCGCGCCGGCCCGCCAATGCGGTAATTGCTATACGGCGCGAGCGGAACGCATTCGAGAATTTTCACCGTCGCGATTTGTGCGTCCTTTTGCATGATGCGCTTTTTAATCCAATCCTCTTTATGCGAGACCGATCCTTGTTCAGTTCTCCGAGAGGAGACTCTAGAATACTCAGAAAATCCTTCCCGCTAAACAACGATGATTCCGCATGTGTTCAGACATTAAGATGCACTCGGGGCAGGGAAGTGCCGAGAGAAAAAGTGGCGCATGTTGACTTGCCAATCGCCGACGTCTATTCTCAGCACAAAGGAGCATACTCATATGGCAAGAAGATTTCTGGCTGCAGGAGCCATTCTGTTTTTCGCGGGATCGCTAATTCTTTTCGCGGCCAATCGCCCCGAGCAAACCTGGCAAGGTTACGTCACGGACACCTACTGCGGGTTCAATCGCGTCAACAAAGTCCCGACCGCCTCCTGCACGCTCGAATGCGTGAAGAAGGAACATGCGAAGTACGCCTTCTACAATTTTGCCGATAAGAAAGTTTATGTTCTGAATCCACAGGCAGAAGCCGCGAAGTACGCGGGCAAAACAGTGACGGTGAAGGGAACGGTCGGCGGGCGCGAGAAATTCGCAACCGGGAAAGGGCCGAGCGCGGGCGCGATCATCACTGCGTCGTCCATTACGCCCGAAGCCCGCAAGTAGCCTCTTTGCGCGCCATCATGGGCCCGTTAGTCATTACGGGGCGATTACGTCCAGATCGTTTGCTACCACCACGGGCCCGTTGAATTTGTTGTGAATTCCCGCGAGCATCTCCGTCTGATCGCTCGATCCCAGCGGGACGTAATGAGTGATCACCAGAACTTTCGGGTGCGCCTTCACCGCGATTTCTCCTAGTTCCTCGGCTGAAGTGTGGAACGACCGGAAATATTCGTCGGTGGGCGCCGGTTCTCCGGGCACGCCAGGCCTTCCCGACGCTTCCGAATAGACTTCGTGAATCAGAATGTCGCAGCCGTTGCACGCGTCGACGACGCTTTGCCCGGGCCTCGTGTCGCCCGAAATCACAATTGATTTTCCGTCTGCGTCAAAGCGATACCCCAGCGCCTCCTTCCAGCTTCCATGGAGCACCGCGAAAGCAGTCACCCTCACGTTCGCGTCTCGGTAAACGACACCCGGTTGAATTTCGTGCACAACTACTTTGTACGCGCCGGTCGTATTGTGCTCGAGCCCATGAACACGAATGTCTATATCTTCCGCCCACGCTTTTTCTATGTTGTCCACCATCGCCTCCGTTCCCGCGGGACCGTAAAGCCGCAAAGGCACTGGGCGATGCATCACCCACGGCGTAAAAATCAAATCCGGCAAGCCCAGCGTGTGGTCGGAATGCAGATGCGTCAGAAACGCGATGTCAAGCTGATCCCAGTGCAGCGCGCTGATTCCGCGCGTATACGCCGCTGCGGCCTGCCGCACCACTCCCACTCCCGCGTCGACAATGTATGCTTTACCGTTCGCGACAATCGCCAGTGATGGTCCCTGTCGGTTAGGGTCCGGTCGCGGCATTCCCGTTCCAAGAAAAACCACGAATACGCCATGCGCGGAAGTTGACGTCTGTGCTTTTTGCGCGGAGACCCGATGAGCCGCGACGAAAATACAGCCCCCCGCAGCAATCGCCATCAACGAGCCAACAGCGCGTCCAAGGCATTTATCTTTCACAGTAAGCCTCCACACATTCCAGCGGAGAATATCACCGAAATGCGGCGCACCACTCCGCGAAACGGCTCAAAGGGATTTGCAGGTCCAACAGCAAAAAGAAAATTACAAAAAGGCGAGGAAAGGAACGTACGCGGTGCTAGTCGTCTTCGCCGAGCAGGATCGCCGCGGCGAGAACAGTCGTCCACAGCCCGCGCTTGTCGCCCACTGCAGACTGCGTGATGTTCATCGTGCGCACGATTTTATTCGAGATGCGGTAAACTTCTTTTTTCTCGTCCCACGACAAATCCGGATCGAATTCCACGTTCAACGTCGTCGCCAGCATTTCCGCCGCGAGCTCTTCCGCGTATTCGCCGGCGATTTCCTCCGGCTCGCCGAACGAATGATGCTCGGAAAGGTAGCCGTACATGGATTTATCGCCGGGCAGCGCCACGCCGACCGACGCCGCGATCAACCTGTGCGCCTCGCGCGTCTGATTTTCGCTGATCACCACGAATGCCACTTGTCCGGGCTTCAAATGCTTCAAGCCTTCACTTCGCGATATCAGTTTGCAGTGTGGCGGGAAAATCGAAGACACGCGCACGATATTGCACGCCGCGATACCCGCATTGCGCAACGCAAGCTCGAAGCTCGAAAGCCTCTCGCGGTGTTTTCCGACGCCTTTGGTGAGGAATATTTTCTTCGCGACGAACGCCATGAAGGTCGGGCTGCGGTGCCTCCGGATTAAAAACTCAGGAAGATGAGACGCGTGCGAAAAGTAACAAGAAGCGCATGGTGTGTCAATGCTTTTCCCGCTCGAAACGAAAAATTAACGTTCACTAATACGACGCACCCGCCGCCTTCGCTTTCGGCGCCGCGCGCTCCCGCTCAAACGAGAGCGCCTGTTTCGTGATCGCTTCTCGCGCCGCGTCAGGAACGATTCGCCAGTTATGATCGACGACGGGGAACCGCTTCGTCTTTTCAAGGTACGCGATGATCAAGTCGCGAACTTCCTCCGTTGACGTGTAAACAACCGGCAATTCCTTAAACACCGAGTATCCGCCACCGCCCGTGTATCTGTAATTGTTGATTGCCACGCGAAATTTCTGCGTAACGGAAATCGGCTCGCCTCGAAAGGTCAAATTCGCAATCCGGCTCCCCACTGGTTTCGTCAAATCCATCTCGTACGCAACACCTTCGGCCGAATCCGCGTCGTAGCCCGGCAAGCGCATCGGTTTGTCGGAGGGCGGAGGCCACGTGGGATAGAAACTCGCCGCGTGTTCCAGCGCGTCCTTCAACTGCGCGCCCGTCATCTCCACGCCGTAAAGGGTATTTTCGTACGGGTAAATCCCAAACGCATCGCGAATCGTTACCGTGCCCGCCGCCACATGCACGCTCGGAATGAAAAGTGTGGCGAGCGACACGTCCGCGTGTGCATATTGCATTTGCACGCGGTGAATCAAATCCACCAGGGGCTCGTCTTCGTAGCGCGCCAGCGTACCGCTGAGCGATTCGCTCGCTTTCGCAATCGGCGTATCCAAATATTTCTCCACCGTTTCGTGATATGGCTCAACGAGCTTCACAATCCCCGGATCTTGCGGCGCGTCTATCTCGGGCCGAATCGTTGTGGAATGTTTCGACGCAACTTTCCAGCGCCCGTCCGATTCGCGATGCAATTTCACGTCCGCGCGCGCCAGCGATCCGCCCCAGTTTTTTGCTTGCGCCATCAGTACGCCGTTCACCGTAAGCTCCGGCATCTCCTGATGCGTGTGCCCGTAAAACAGCACGTCAATCGACGGCTCGCTTTCCGCCAACTCCCACGCCTCGTTCTCGCCGTTCAGCGTATAGCCGGCAAAAGGCTCGCCCGTCCTCGGATTCCGGTCGAGTCCCGAGTGCATGATCACCACAAGTACATCGCATTTTGCGCGAACTTGGGGAATCACGCGCCGCGCTGCGTCCACAATCGGTTCGAACGTGTAGCCGCGATAGTGCGAAGGAATTTCCCAGCGCGGCACGCCCGGCGTCACAAATCCCACGATCCCAACGCGCACTCCGGCAACCGTCTTAATAATGTACGGCTGAAAGTACGGAACGCCGCTGGTATACGTTTGCTTCAAGTTCGCTGCCAGCCAGGGAAAATGCGATTCGCGTTTCGCTTTCCACATCACGCGCTCGCCAAAATTGAATTCGTGATTGCCCACTTCCATCGCGTCGTAGTGCATCGCGTTCATCACCGCTATTTCGGGATTCGGCGGCGCGGCATCTCTCACGTTGAAGTAGTACGCGAGCGGCGTGCCTTCAATGGTGTCTCCGCAATCAAGCAACAGCACGTTTGGCGCGGTCGCGCGAATCGTCTCCACCAGCGTCGCAATTTTCGCCAGCCCCCAATTCGCGGGCTTGTTCGTGATGTCGTCCCACGCCAGCAGATGCCCGTGCGAATCG
Source organism: Candidatus Acidiferrales bacterium (assembly GCA_035295305.1). Classification (GTDB taxonomy): domain Bacteria; phylum Acidobacteriota; class Terriglobia; order Acidiferrales; family UBA7541; genus DAHUXN01. The sequence continues at coordinate 13,592 of DATGJE010000132.1, forward strand.
GTCGTGCTCAGCAACGTCAACGTCACGTCGTCCGGCGCGGCCTGCGCGTGGACGCGCAACTCATGTACGCGCGCGCCGCCCGCAATCAGAAGCGCAATGCAAAAAAGCGACGCGGCATAAGGAAAAAGAAAAGCGAATTTTGGTGCGCGAATCATCGGCGAGAAGTATCTCACAACAGAAGCTGAAAATATGGCCGTCGCGGAATCAGCCTTCGCAGAGGGGAAGCGCGTGCGCCACCAGCGCGGTAATCGAGACAAGCTGCCGTAAATCCGACGGCGAGAAATCGCGTGCGCCCCGCGCGGTTTTCGCTTTGCGCGACACTTGCAGCACTCCAATCACCTTCGCATCAACCGCGATGGGCGCGCTCATGATTTTCTGTATCGGGTCGCTGCGGTGCTCCTTGATGCGCACTCCCTCAAAAACCGAGGCGTGCGGCGCAATATTGAAATGGTTGACGATCTCCGGCCGCTTGTCGCGCGCTGTTCTCACCGCAAGCGAAGAGTTGCTCGTCAGCGGAATTCGCCCGACGGATTGCAATTGCTCCGGGAAGCGAAAGCGCAAAAATTTTCCGTCGTCTGTCACTGAGAGAATTGCCACTTCATCGGTTTGCACGGAAAATACGCGTCCGACGGCATCCGCGATCTTCATCAATTGCGCCGCGTTCAATGCCGTGCCGCCTCTCATCATTTCACCGACCAAAATTTCCACTTCGGAGACGCCTGTGCTCAACATGTTTCGAGTCTAGCACGCCGTTTGCCGCCGCGGTTTCCCGTGTTGCCGCCTTGCAAACACGTTTGCCGCTGTCTATACTGAAATGTTTTCAGGCGAGCAATTCTGCTCACGCACTTGCATCGCGTGGATTCGCTGCGCGCTTATCTCAAGTTCCTGTGGGAACTTTTTCGGAGAGTGGATGCCGGGCACGGCCTCGAAATCTGACCCCAGTTATTTCTGGGACAAACTGCATTCCCTCAGCGGCATAATTCCTATTGGCGCATTCCTCGCCGAACATTTCTGGTCCAACAGTTACGTTCTCGTCAGTCCGGAACGCTATAACTCCACCGCCGCGGGCCTCGAACAAATTCCCTGGCGCATTCCCGTCGAATTTCTTTTCATCTGGCTGCCCATCGCGTTTCACGGATGCTACGGTCTGTACATTTGGTGGCGCGGCAAGGCCAATGTTCTCGGCCATCCGTGGATGGCCAACTGGATGTACGTTCTGCAGCGCTGGACGGGCATCGCGCTCTTCGCGTACATCATCTGGCACGTGTGGATCGAGCGCTTCGCCACGCATGGACGCTCGACTTTTCTTGGTGTCGCGCACGACTTCGCGAATCCGTATTACGCCGCGTTTTACGTCGTCGGAGTCCTCGCCGCTTCGTTTCATCTCGGCAATGGACTTTTCAATTTTTGTTGCAAGTGGGGAATTGCCGTCACGCCGCGCGCCCAACGCGCCGCCGGTTGGTTCGGCGCGCTCGTCGGCGTCATTTTTAGTGTCGTCGGCCTTTTGATTGTCGCCGGCTTCGTTTACAACTGGCATCCGTTCAGCGGATACCTCTGATGCAGCCGCTGAGAAAATTTTGGAACTGTCATTCCGAGGAGCCTCCGCAGGCCATGCGTTTAGGGCGGTCGATAATTGATATTTGTCATTCCGAGGAGCCGCGCGACGAGGAATCTGCTTTTGTTTTGATTCTCGCTGCGCTCGACGCTTGCGGAACAACAATTTCATGAGAGAACCCAAGATCATTATCGTCGGAGGCGGCCTCGCGGGGCTCATGGCCACAATCCGCGTCGCCGAATCCGGCGTGCCTGTTCAATTATTTTCCATCGTGCCCGTCAAGCGCTCGCATTCCGTCTGCGCGCAGGGAGGCATCAACGCCGCGAAAAATCTGAAGGGCGAGGGCGACTCCACCTGGATTCATTTCGACGACACGATTTACGGCGGCGATTTCATCGCCAATCAGCCCATCGTGAAATCCATGTGCGAAGCCGCGCCGGCCATCATCGATCTTCTCGACCGCATGGGCGTCATGTTCAATCGCACGCCCGAGGGCCTGTTGGATTTTCGGCGCTTTGGCGGCACGCTCTATCACCGCACCGCGTTTGCCGGAGCCACCACAGGCCAACAACTGCTCTACGCGCTCGACGAACAGGTTCGCCGCTTCGAATCCGAGGACAAAGTCCAGAAATTCGAGGGCTGGTCGTTTCTCTCAGCCGTACTCGACGAAAATCGCATTTGCCGCGGCATCTGCGCGATGGATTTGAAAACCATGGAAGTCCGCACATTCCCAGCGGACGCCGTGATTTTCTGCACCGGAGGCATCGGCGCCATTTTCCGTCAAACGACCAACTCAGTCGTCTGCACGGGAACCGCGCAATCCGCGCTTTTCCAACAGGGTGCCTATTACGCGAACGGCGAATTCATCCAAGTGCATCCCACAGCGATTCCCGGCGAGGACAAATGCCGTTTGATGAGCGAATCGCTTCGCGGCGAGGGCGGACGTGTCTGGGTGCCGCGCAAAGCGGGCGA
>DATGJE010000133.1:0-9256 GCA_035295305.1 Candidatus Acidiferrales bacterium
ATTTTCATGACCGAGAAAACTTCCTACATGTTCGTCACCGGTCCTGACGTCATCAAGACCGTCACGCATGAAGAAGTCACCAAGCACGAACTCGGCGGCGCCATGACGCACAACGCCAAAAGCGGCGTCGCTCATTTCATCGCGCGCGACGACAAAGAATGCCTCGCCATGATTCGCGAACTCATCAGCTTCCTGCCATCCAATAATCTTGACGACCCGCCGCGCCGCAAAACGGACGATCCCGTTGACCGCGCCGACGCTTCGCTCAATTCTGTCATTCCCGAAGATCCGATGGTCCCCTACGACATGAAGGACGTCATTCATTCCATCGTTGACGACAGATATTTCTTCGAAGTCCACGAACACTATGCGAAAAATCTCGTCGTCGGCTTCGCGCGGCTCGACGGCCGTCCTGTCGGCATTGTCGCCAATCAGCCCGCGTTTCTCGCTGGCGTGCTCGACATCAACGCGTCCGTAAAAGGCGCGCGCTTCGTGCGTTTCTGCGACGCTTTTAATATTCCGCTGATCACCTTCGAGGATGTTCCCGGTTTTTTGCCCGGCACGCAGCAGGAATTCGGCGGCATCATCAAGCACGGCGCGAAATTGCTTTTCGCGTATGCGGAAGCGACCGTGCCAAAAATCACCGTGATCACGCGCAAGGCTTACGGCGGCGCGTATTGCGTCATGTCGTCGAAACACATTCGCACCGACATTAATTTTGCGTGGCCCACCGCGGAAATTGCCGTAATGGGCCCCGAAGGCGCCGTGAATATCGTCTACAAACGCGAAATTGAGCGCGCTCCCGAATCCGAGCGTGAGAATTTGCGTCAGGAAAAAATCGCCGAATTTCGCGAGCGCTTCGCGAATCCTTACGTCGCCGCAGAGCGCGGCTACATCGACGCCATCATCACCCCCGCCGAAACGCGCGCGAAACTCATCACTGCTCTCCGCTCCCTCGAAAACAAGCGCGACACCAACCCGCGCAAAAAGCACGGCAACATTCCCCTGTAACAGTTGAGCGAAGAGCATTTCATTATCATTGGCTATCTGAATCAAATCAGGAAACCGGCGGCGTGCTAGAATTCCTCGCGGCGTTCTTGCAATATTGAAATGTTCAAAAAGATTTTGATCGCGAATCGCGGGGAAATCGCGGTGCGCATTCTGCGCGCGTGCCGGGAAATGAGCATTCCCGCCGTGGTTGTTTTTAGCGAGGCGGATCGCGGGTCGCTCCACGTGCGCATGGCCGATGAAGCGTATCCAATCGGTCCCGCTCCGTCACGCGAAAGCTATCTCGTCATCGATAAAATTCTCGCTGTGGCGCGCGCTTCCGGCTGCGACGCTTTGCATCCCGGTTACGGCTTTCTAGCGGAGAATCCGAATCTCGCGCGTGCCTGCGCTTCGGCGCAAGTTAATTTTATCGGACCGTCACCCGAAGCGATGGAACGCCTGGGCTCAAAAACGGCGGCGCGGCAACTCGCGCGCGAAGCTAATGTCCCCACCGTTCCCGGCACGCTCGATCCCATCGAGCGAATCAACGACGCAGCGGAAATAGCGCGACAAATCGGATTTCCTGTCGTGCTCAAAGCCGTCGCCGGAGGGGGCGGAAAGGGCATGCGCTTGGTCGAGCGCGAAAGCGAGCTTGCCGCTGCGTGGCGCGATGCTTCGTCGGAAGCGACGAACGCCTTCGGCGACGGCCGCATGTACCTAGAGAAATTTCTTGTGCATCCGCGGCACATCGAAATTCAAATTGTGGGCGACCATCACGGCCACATGATTTATTTGGGCGAGCGCGAATGCTCCGTTCAGCGTCGCTACCAGAAAGTAATCGAAGAAGCGCCTTCGCCGTTCATGACGACTGAACTTCGGCGAGCAATGGGCGAAGCGGCGGTGAAACTTGCTCGCGCGGGCGGCTACACGAATGCAGGCACGCTCGAATTCCTCGTCGACGCGAAGCGCAATTTTTATTTTCTCGAAATGAATACGCGTCTTCAGGTCGAACATCCCGTCACGGAAATGGTGACGTCGTGCGATCTGGTGAAGCTGCAAATTCGCGTCGCCGCCGGCGAACCTCTTCCCATCGCGCAGGAGAATATTGAACTGCGCGGCCACGCCATCGAATGCCGCATTTACGCCGAGGATCCCGACAATAATTTCTTTCCTTCACCCGGCACAATCCTCGCGCGCAATGTTCCTTCGGGCCCTGGGATTCGTCTCGATGATGGAGTCTACGCCGGATGGACCGTGCCGACGGATTACGACCCGATGCTTGGGAAATTGATTGCGTTGGGCGGCGATCGCAACGAAGCGATCGCACGGATGCGGCGCGCACTCGATGAATATTACGCGGCGGGCATCAAGACGAACGTCAGCCTGTTCCGCAAGATTCTCGTCGAGCCGGACTTCGTGCGCGGCGAAATTCATACGAAGTGGCTCGACGAATTTTTACTTCGCTCCGCCGCGCCCGTCTCCGCGGCGTCGTCGCAGAAATCCGAACCTGACGGCGCAGGGAGGCGTGACGCTCTTATGGAGGATGCCGCGGTTGTGGCCGCGGCGATGTGGCACATGAATCGCGGTATTGCTGTAAATTCGGCGCCGCGGCCCGCGTCAAATGATTCGGTGTCGCGTTGGAAGATTACGGGACGCCGCGAGCAACTTGCGACTGAGCCGCGCAGCAAATGAAACTCGAACTGAGCATCGGAGATCGCGCGCGCAATCTTGAAATCGAGCGCCACGGGATGCAATTTCACTTCCGCATCGACGGCCGCGTTGTAGCCGCTGACGTGAAGCAAGTTCAGCCGGAAGTGTATTCCGTATTGATCGCCGGCGAAGCGTTTGAAGCGCGCATCGAATGCGGCGCCGGCGGGCTGCGCGTTCACATTGACGGCCGGGAATTTCCGATCGCGATTGCCGATCCGCGGCAGTGGCGGCGCGACCGCAAACAAGTTGCCGCGGCGGAAGGACATCAGCAAATCGTTTCGTCAATGCCCGGGAAAGTGATGCGCGTAATGGTGCGCGCCGGCGATGCGGTGGAAGCGGGGCAGGGATTGCTGGTGGTGGAAGCGATGAAAATGCAGAATGAAATCAAATCGCCGAAAGCCGGCAAGATCGAGCGAATCGCCGCGCAAGAGGGCCAAACCATTAACGCAGGTGAAGTTCTCGCGGTTATCGTCTGAGCGCAATCAGTTCCAAAAAATCAACTCGAAAAAGTCACGAACCAGGGAATTATTATTTCCCCGCGTCGTCGGCGGGAAGCTTGCCCGCGGATTCTACCACTTCTTTGGCAAGATAATTCGTCACGTGGGCTTGATCTCGCGCGGTATTCAAGTAGGCGGCGCGTAGTAATTGTTCGCGGCGATTCTGCAGCGTGGAGCGAATCGACTGCTGCACTTGAGGATCGGAAAGTTGCCGCTGCCCCGCGGGCTCGCGCGTAATCAGCTTCAGAATATGAATCCCGTCCTTCAGTTCGACCGGCTTGCTCACCTGTCCGGGCTGAAGATTGAGTACGGCGTTTTTCAGCGCCGGATCGGTCTGATTCAGGGAAGACTGCGGAATAAATCCAAGGTCGCCGCCGTTGGCGCCATTGGAGTCCTCGGAATAATCCATCGCAAGCTGGGCGAAATCGGAGCCGGAGGCAAGCTTCGATTCGAGCATGGCGACTTTTGCCTTGGCCTCGGCGGGAGTTTTCGCATCATCATTCTTGCGATTATGAATGGCCGGATCGGCGTGCGGCGTCACCACGATTTGCGCCACGTGATACTGCGGCTCGGCCACGCTGAACTGCGCTCTGTTCTGATTGTAAAACCCGGTGACATCGGCGTCGGTGACGGTGATTTTCGAAACCACTTCGCGATTGAGCAATTTCTGAATCGAGAGTTCGCGGCGAATTTCCTTTTTCAGATCGTCGACGGTTAATCCATTTTCCTGAAGCTTCTTTTGGAAATCATCCTCGGTGAACGCCGCCTTCGATTCGTTGAATTTATTTTCGACTTCGCCGTCGGTGGCGACCAGGTTCGCGGCTTTTGCGCGCTGAAAGAGAATTTCATTATTGACGAGCTGGTCGAGAATGCTCAGCTTGAGGGAAAGCGCTTCATCGTGCGAAGCGGGCGCGCCCTGCGACTGCTCGCGGCTGTGGAAATATTTCTCCACTTCGCTGCGGTCGATCGGCGTTCCATTCACCTCGGCCCAGACATTGGCGCTGGGGGCCTGCTGATTTCGGCACGAACTGGCCAGAACGCAGGCCACCAAGGCCGCGAGAAGCGTCATTTTTTTCAGCAACGTGGAGCTCCTTCGAGAGACGTGATGGGCGAGTAGTTCAGGCGGCCTTCCGGACGCGGCCGGCGCGGATGCAAGCGGTGCAAACGCGTACGTGTTTTCGCGCGCCGTCCACAACCGCCTTGACGCGCCGCAAATTTGGATTCCATCGCCGCCGCCGCAGGTTATTGGCGTGGCTGATTGTATTGCCAAAACTTGGTTTCTTGCCGCAGATTTCGCAAACGAGTGCCATTGTTTCTCCGATTCATCCGTAAAATGATGCAGACCATCCTATCAGAGATTGGCCGCGCCCGAAAGCAGGTGAATTTCATTGGGTGTCCCGTGCGGCGCTGCTTTTCTCGTCTCTGACCGGTCTCCACCGGCGTGGGAAGACCGGAAATGGGGCGCCCGCCGGGCCGCGAGCTCAGAAGCACACTGGCCGTGCCACTAACGCCAGACAAGCGGACCGCGGTTAGTGGCAGAGTATGCACATTGACACTGGGCTGTTCGCAAAAGAACATTTCTGCGATACTCTTCTCTGGGGTCATCGTGGCGTGCCATCAAAGGCGCGCCCATCTAACTGCATTTCTCGCTCTCCATTTCTTGGAGGAGGACGCTATGAACAAAATCGCATTCATTCTGATGTTTGCTCTATTTACGCCGCTCGCGGCACAGGCTCAGACGAGGAAATTCGACCTATTCGCCGGATATTCGTTCCAGCGCGTGGAGGGCTTTCCGTCAAACGCGAACATGAGCGGATGGGTGGGCGAGCTGACATACAAGTTCACTCCGTATTTAGGGGTGACAGCCGACGCGAGCGCGCAATATGGAACGCTCACCGGTTCGCGCATCAATTATCACAACATCCTTGTGGGCCCTGAAGTATCGCTTCCCCGGAAGATCTCTCCGTTCGTGCACGTGCTTTTGGGCGATGGAAGGTCGAGCGTCTTTGGCGTGACTAGCAAAACGTTCGCGGTGGCCATGGGGGGCGGCGTGGATTATCGCGTCACCGACCTGATTTCCATCCGCATGGCTCAGTTCGATGTGATCACTGGCGCGACAAAGCAAACATCCAGTGACGGGCGGTTCTCCGCCGGAATTGTGTTCCACTTCTGACGCGCGCCAGGCACGAGAAAATCTCCGTTCCACACGGGTGAAATTCCGCCACGCGCCGGCTCGTGGGAAGATTCACGCCTTTGCGCGGCGCGAGGTTTCCTTGTCGGACTGCGAGGCTGCCGCCAAAGGTTGCGCGGGGCCCGCACCAGCGCCGGTTTGCTGAATCGCGGCAGCGATTTCGCCGAGATCCTTCTCGTTGAGCTGGAGATTCGCCGCGCCAATCCACGCATCCACCTGCTCCGGTTTGCGCGCCCCGACGATACCCCCTGTCACGCCAGGCCATGCGAGTATCCACGCCACGGCCACTGCGGAGACCGAGACGCCGTACCGTTGCGCGATGGGGCGGAGGGCGTCACGCAGCGCAAGATTGTTTTTCAGATTCGGCTGCTGAAATTCGGCGGCATTGCGGCGCCAGTCGTCTTTCGGCATTTTTGCAACGCGCTCGGCCGTGAACGTGTCGGTCAAGAGGCCGGACTGCATGGGACTGTAGCAAATCACGCCCGTATGGTTTCGCGCGCACCAGGGAATATTACTTTCCGCGGCGGCGCGATTGATCAGTGAAAAAGGCGGCTGCAGCGATTCAACGTGGCGGATTGATTCGCAACGCTGCATCAACTTCACGTCGAAATTGGAAACGCCCCCAGCGCGAACTTTTCCCTCGCTCACCAGTTGCGCCATCGTGGCCCAGGAATCCTCAATGCGCACGCCGCTGTCGTCGGGCCAGTGAAATTGGTAAAGGTCGATACGTTCGACGCCGAGCCGGCGGAGGGAAGCTTCGCACTCCTGGCGGATGGATTCGGGCTTGAGGCTGCGCTTGCCGGGCACCATGCGGTCCTTCGGGTCCCAAACAACACCGCATTTCGTGAAGACGAACGGCCGCTCCGAAGGCGAAAGCTCGCGCAACAGTTTGCCGACAAGCTCTTCGGAATGCCCCAGCCCGTAAACTGCGGCCGTGTCGATCCAGTTGATGCCGAGCTCGAGCGCATGGCGCATGGTCGAGAGTGAAGCCGCGTCGTCCTGCGGCCCCCAAGCGAAAGCCCAGTCCCCGCCTCCCATGGCCCACGTGCCGAAACCGACTGTGGTGATTTCCATTCCGCTCGATCCCAACTTACGGCTCGGCAAATTCATTTTTCACCTCCGCAAATCTAATATGGCGTTTTCCAATTTGGCTGCATGTGATTGCCGGAAATATTATGACTCGATTTTTTGGTGACGGCCGTATTTTTTCCGCCGCACGGCGGGCCTGCGTGCGAGTTGCGAGGAAACGCGCGGCCGAGGCCTCACGTCTTGTAGCCGAGCGCAGTTCCGCGGGTATATACTCGCGCGTTCCGCAATCGTGCTTCCCAAGGAGAATTTCAAACGTGAGCCATCTTCGGCGTTTCTCTTATTCTGTCGTTGGAACCTTCATTGCACTCGTGATTTTTGGCGCGATGGCGCCGCGGCGCGCGAGCGCGCAGCAAATTAACGAGAACCTCTACAGCGGCATGCACTGGCGGCTGATTGGGCCGTTCCGCGGAGGTCGCGCTGTGGCGGTGACGGGCGTGCCGGGGCAGCCGGACGTTTTTTATTTCGGCGCGGTCGGCGGCGGCGTGTGGAAGACGACGAATGCGGGGCTAACGTGGAAGGCCGTGTTTGATTCGGAGCATATCGCCTCCATTGGCGCGATAGCCGTGGCGACTTCGGATCCGAACGTGATTTACGTGGGCTCGGGCGAACCCGATATGCGTTCGGATATTTCATATGGCAACGGGATGTACAAATCGACGGACGGCGGCGCGACGTGGAAACACATCGGGCTCGAAGATACGCGGCAGATTGGCTCGATACTCGTGGACCCGCGCGACGCTAATTTGGTTTACGTCGCGGCGATGGGACATTCATATGGGCCGAATGCCGAGCGCGGCGTGTTCCGTTCGACGGACGGCGGCGCGACCTGGAAGAAAATTTTATTCAAGGACGAAAACACGGGCGCGATTGATTTGGCGTTCGATGCGCAAAACACAAAAACCATCTACGCGACGCTGTGGCAGACGCGGAGGCCGCCGTGGAACGTTTATCCCCCGTCGAACGGGCCGGGCAGCGGACTTTACAAATCGACCGACGGCGGCGACAACTGGACGCAGCTTACGAATGGCCTGCCAACCGAAGGCCTGGGGCGCGTTGGCGTTGCCGTGGCGCCGAGCAATTCGAATCGCGTGTACGCGATTGTCGACGCAAAAAATGGCGGTCTCTACCGCTCGGATGACGCGGGCCAGACGTGGAAGCTCGCGGACAACGAATCCCGCATCTGGGGGCGCGGATGGTATTTCGGCGGCGTGACCGTCGACACCAAAAATTCGGATGTGCTTTACGTGATGAACACTTCGACCTACCGCTCAACGGACGGCGGGCAGAGTTTCACGGCGATTAAAGGCGCGCCGGGCGGCGACGACTATCACACGCTGTGGATCGAGCCGAATGATCCGAATCGAATGATATTGGGCAGTGATCAGGGCGTGGTGGTCAGCGTGGACGGCGCGCAATCGTGGAGTTCCTGGTACAACCAGCCGACGGCGCAGTTCTATCACGTGGCGGTGGACAACCGCTTTCCGTATTGGGTTTACGGCGCGCAGCAGGATAGCGGCGCGGCGGGCACCACCAGCCACAGCCGTCATCGCGGCATCAGTTCGCGCGACTGGCTGCCATTGGGAGTGGGAGGCGAAAATGGCTACATTGCGCCGGATCCGCTGCACACCGGAATTCTTTTCGGCGGCACTGTGTCGCGCGAAAATGTTTTCACCGGCGCGACCGCGCAAGTGACGCCAGAGCTCGCGCATCCCGGCGACTACCGTCACACGTGGACGCAGCCCCTCGTTTTCTCGCCTGCCGATCCGCACGCGCTTTATTTCGGGACGCAAGTGCTGTTCAAGACCACCGACGGCGGCCAGAGTTGGCAAATCGTCAGCCCCGACTTAACGCGTCCCGCTCCCGGCGTGCCGCCGAATCTGGATCCGACGACGGCGCAGGACCAGGATGGCAACGGCGAGCACGGGTTGATTTACACGATTTCGCCTTCGCCGATGGCCGCGGACGAAATTTGGATTGGCACGGACGATGGCAATATTCAAATGACGCGCGATGGCGGAAAGAACTGGCAGAACGTTACGCCAACTGAGCTCACTCCGTGGAGCAAAGTCACTTTTGTCGAAGCGTCGCACTTCGACCAGAGCGAAGCCTACGCTGCGGTCGATCGCCACCGGCTCGACGACATCAAGCCCTACATTTACAAAACGCAAGACGCCGGAAAGACGTGGCAGCAGATCACCACGGGAATTCCCGAGGGCAGTTACGTCAACGTGATTCGCGAAGATCCCGCGCGGCGCGGCCTCCTTTACGCGGGGACGGAAAAGGGAGTGTTTGTATCGTTCAACGACGGCGGCCAGTGGCAGCCGCTGCAATTGAATTTGCCCACCACGCCGATTCGCGACCTCGTCATCCATGGCGCCGATCTGGTGGCGGCCACGCACGGGCGTTCATTCTGGATTCTCGACGACGTGACGCCGCTGCGCGAAGCCTCTGAGCAAGTCGAGAATTCGCCGGCGTATCTTTTCAAGCCGGAGACAGCGTATCGAGTGCGGCCCGGTTCCGACGAAGGCACGCCGCTTCCTGCGGAGATTCCGGCGGGAGAAAATCCTTCGGACGGCGCGCCGATTGACTACTATCTGAAAACTGCCGCCGCCGGTCCCGTGACGCTCGAAATTTTCGACAGCAGCGGCAAACTCGTTCGCCGCTATTCCAGCGCCGAGCGCATCCCGCCCATCAATCCGAAGCAGCTCGATATTCCCGCGGCGTGGGTGCATCCGCCCGAGCCGCTGTCGGCCGCGGCGGGCATGCATCGCTTCGTTTGGGA
>DATGJE010000134.1:0-8121 GCA_035295305.1 Candidatus Acidiferrales bacterium
TACATCATTAGCATCGATCTGGCCTTCGACGTGGGCGTTTTCGCCAAGGAGCAGACCGTGATCGGATGCGATGCTGCCCTTCACATGGCCATCGACGCGAAACATTCCGGCGATCGTGATTTTGCCTTCGACCGAAACGCCACGGTCAATAAAACCCGCCCACTCCGATGAACCACCGGACTTACCGCCTAGCCATTTCGCACCCACGGGACTCCTCCTCAAGAAAGCAAGTATCCCGGATTATCGCGCAATGATCAGCTGATAGAGACGGTCGAGATCACTTTCGTTGTAGAACTCGACAATGACCTGGCCGGGATGTCCCTTGGTACAGGGATTCACCGTAACGCGCGTGCCGAGGACGCGCTGTAGTTCATCGACCGCGGCGCGAGTATTGGCGTCGAGGGCGACTGCGTCAGATGCGGTGTGGTGGCGCCGAGTGTGCGTGGCAAGGCGCTCGATTTGGCGAACGGTCAAGTTGCCGCGGGCGGCGCGTCTGGCTGTTTCTGTGCGCAGCGGCTGATCTTCAATTGCGAGCAGCGCACGCGCGTGACCGGCCGTCAGGCGTCCGTCTTCCACCATTTCACGAATGGAATTGTCGAGGCGCAGAAGGCGAAGCGCGTTGGCGACGGTTGCGCGTTCCTTGCCCGTACGCTCAGCGGCCTCCTCTTGCGTCAGCTGAAATTCCTGAATCAGCCGATCGAAAGCCTGCGCTTGTTCGATGGGATTAAGGTCTTCGCGTTGCAGATTTTCGACGAGGGTGATTTCCATCGCCTTTTCGTCTGGAACGTCTTGAATAACGACGGGGACGCGATGCATCGACACAAGTTGAGCTGCGCGCCAGCGGCGCTCGCCGGCGAGCAATTGAAAGCGAGGGCCGCGCCTGCGGACGACGAGGGGTTGGATAATTCCCGTGTGGCGGATGGATTGCGCCAATTCGTCGAGAGCGGATTGGGCGAAGCGTGTCCGGGGCTGATAGGGGCTCGGGTCGATCAGATCGATGTCAACTTGGAGGGGGGAGTCGGAGGAGTTAGTGGCGCGAGCAGGTGCGACCGCGGCCGCAGCTTGGCCCGAGGATGCCGGCGACAACGGGCCAGCGGGATTACTCGGCGGCGCCTGCGGTGTTGGTTCGGGCTCGCGTATCAGCGCGCTCAGTCCCCTGCCCAACGCGTTTCTGGTCATTGGAGATGACCTCCTTTGCGAGTTGAATATAGCTTTCAGCGCCTTTACTACTAATGTCGTAGAATATTATGGGCTTTCCGTGACTTGGGGCTTCCGCAAGGCGGACGTTCCTAGGGATCACTGTCGCGAAGACTTGGGTGCCGAAGAAGCTTCGAAGATCGGCGGAGACCTGTTTGGATAGCGTCGTACGATCGTCATACATGGTCAATAGGATGCCTTCGACCGCCAACGATGGATTGATCGTACGGCGCAATCGCATTAGTGTGTCGAGGAGTTCGGCAACACCTTCCATGGCATAGTATTCGCACTGGATCGGGACCAAGACGGAATCGCTGGCGGCGAGGGCATTGATGGTGAGCAAATCCAGAGCGGGCGGGCAGTCGATGAGAATGTAATCGTAATTGTCTCGAATGGACTGAACAAAAGCCCTCAGCTTGTATTCGCGACCTTCCATGCTGATCAGCTCGACTGCTGCGCCGACGAGATTCTTGTCTGCCGGAATGATGTCCAATCCGGCAACCTGCGTCTGGAGAACGATGCGTTCTGCTGGCTCGTCGAGAACCAGCGCGTTGTAGATGGTGCGGCGCGAAGGGTCTTTTGGAAAACCGAGACCGCCAGTTGTGTTGCCCTGCGGATCGGAGTCGATGATGAGGGTGCGTTTCTCTTCCGCGGCGAGAGATGCCCCGAGGTTAATGGCCGTCGTCGTTTTTCCGACGCCGCCTTTTTGGTTTGTGACGGAGATTATTCTCCCCAACCGGTTCCCCCAGCTGAATTTTTGAAGTGAATCTAACAGAATGGCGAATGGATGCGCAAGATGTTTCACGTGGAACATTCTGGGACGTGTGCTGCGAGAACGGATATTTGTTCCACGTGGAACAATTGTGGTCATTTTGAACCTTCAAGACTTCATTTGTGGACTCCCGGATAGGATTCTCCTTCTTACTGTCCCCGGGATTGAGGTTTGCACCCAATACCAACCAGGAATTTCTGTCGTCTTCTCAGCATCTTCAGCCCCCAACCAAAGAAGAATGCGCCCGTCATAGCGTAGCGCGGCCCCAGACCATGACAAAAGATCGCTTAGTCTCCCCAAGGCACGGGAGGTTACAAATTCGAGCTCGTTTGGCGGAATTTTCGAAGCTTCAAAACGCACGGGAAGTACGTCGACATTACTAAACTGTAGCTTTCGAGCTACTTCATTCAGGAAAGCGCATTTTTTCTTGTTCGGTTCGAGCAGTGTTACGTGCAAATCCGGCCGTAGAAGCTTGATCGCCAAACCCGGAAAACCGGCACCGGAGCCAACGTCGGCGAGTCGACCATGCTCAAAACTCTCCAAAGACAGTGCAAAGATGCTCTCGCCAAAATGAAATCGAATGACATCGTCTTCGTTTGAAATCGTCGTTAAGGCGATTCTCCTTCCCCACATAGACAGCAAGTCCATATATGACTGTATCTTGTCGCAAATTTCCAGGGGCACGACGTGATAATACGGCTTAAGAAGAGTTTGGATCCTAGATGCAGGAACCGTCAATTTGCACCTTTGCGCAGACAGCATCTTTCTGGAAAGTGCAGGAAGTAGAGAGCGATGGAATCCCGCCGGAGCGGAAAGAATTTCAGCGCGGCGAGCGCGACCGAGAAATCGACCGCGAAATGGATCACCACTGACGGCAGGAGGCTTCCGGTCCATATTCTGGCCGCGGAGAAAATGAGCCCGACGAAGAAAGTCGTGATTAATCCTTTACGCCCCTGATACAAATGGGCGGACGAAAAAAAGAGGGCGGAAATGACTGTCCCGGCCAGAGCGGAACCGGAAAACACATCTGTAAAGAGGGCTTCAATGAATCCACGATAAATGAACTCCTCACAGAGAGCGACCGTCAGGACAAGGAAAAATCCGACCCACGCCTCCCCAGACGCCCTAGGGAGGAGTTTTTCCGCAAGCTTCGGCACAATACCCCGGCTTTCGTATGGGAGTGCTGCGACGTGGCGGATGGCATAAACTTGATTGAATACCAGAATAATCGACACGCCTGCAGCGGCAGCCAAGGACCGAACCGGATGCGGAAGAGCGACGCCCAAGGCGGCCCAAGACAGGTGATGCGTCGTGCAGCGCCACAAAATGACTGCGACGGCCGCCCATTGAAATGCGATTGTCGATAAATAGAGTAAAACACGCTCCGATGAAGTCAGTTCCGGACCGACCAGTAGGTCCCGAATGCGACCCAGACTTCGCCAAGGAACGACAACAGCGAGAATCGCGAGGATCAAAATATAGTCCCAATGCATATTTGGCAGAGTGCATTATGCCGCGATTTTCTTCGCTACGAGAAATATAAACGCGATGGTTGACACTCCGCGGCGCGCGTTTTATCGTGTTCGCGAGCTTACGGACATGAAAATTCTGGTCATTGGCAGTGGCGCGCGCGAACACGCGCTTGTGTGGAAATTGAAGCAGAGCCCTCAGGTGGAGCACATCTGGTGCACCCCTGGGAACGACGGAATCGCGCAGATCGCCGAGTGCGTCGCGGCAAATCTAGGAGACGTCTCCGGTATGGCGGACATTGCGGGCAAGCTAAGCCCAGATTTGACCTTAGTTGGGCCGGAACGGCCCCTGGTGCTTGGAGTCGCTGACGAATTCGCGAAACGGGGTCTAGCGATCATCGGCCCCTCGGGACATGCCGCGCAACTCGAGGGAAGCAAGGTATTTGCGAAGGAATTTATGCAGAGATACGACATTCCGACAGCATTGACCTATGGGATATTTGATGCCGCTGTAGACGCATACACGTCGCTGTGCGAGGTGGACTGGCCAGTCGTCGTGAAGGCCGATGGACTGTGTGGGGGAAAAGGGGTACTTGTAACATCGTCGCCGGATGAGGCGACCTCTTTTATTGAGCGGCTGATGGAGACAAAGGAGTTCGGGGATGCCGGCAAGCACGTGATCATCGAGGAAGGCCTTATCGGCCCCGAGATATCGTACATGGTGCTGACAGACGGCGAGAAATTTATTCCGTTAGCGGCGTCGCGCGATTATAAGCGCGCCTTCGACGACGATGGAGGGCCAAATACAGGCGGAATGGGGGCGATTTCGAGCGACGATCTAATTTCCAGAGCGGCGGAAAGGACAATCCAAGAAAAAGTCGTCCGGCCGACTATCGCAGGGATGGCTCGAGATGGTAAAGAATACAAAGGATTTTTGTACTTTGGCCTCATGATGACCTCGTCAGGCCCGAAAGTGCTCGAATTCAACTGTCGACTGGGGGATCCGGAGACAGAGGCACTGGTGATGCGTATGAATTTCGACCTAGTTGCTTTGCTGCAGGCGGCAGTGACTGGAGATCTGGAAGGGGTCAAGCCGAATTGGGCTCCTGAGGTTAGTTTATCTTTGGTCTTAGCGGCAGACGGTTATCCAGGAGTTCCGAAGATTGGCGCATCAATTTCTGGGATTGAAAAGGTGAGTGATTGTGCAGTATTCCACGCTGGGACGAAGAAGGAAGGGAGTAAATACTACGTACGTAGTGGCAGAGTATTGAATGTTGCAGCGGCCGCGGACAGTATCGCTGGAGCGCGTTCAAGAGTCTATGATGCGGCGAGGCAGATTCTTTTTGAGGGGATGCATTATCGAAGGGACATTGGGACGGAAACAGCGAGCGCGGCTAATCGAGGTGCGCAGTTATGAGAGGTATCCGGAGTACTCCGCGTGGAATTGCGTTCAGAGGATCCGCTGGTGAAAATCGAGATAGATTCAAAAGGAGGGTGATTGGTGGCGGCAGATGCGAAAGCGAAGGCGGTAGTCGGCGTGATAATGGGTTCGGATTCAGACTATCCGGTGATGGCAGAGGCGGGACGAATGCTCGCCAGATTCGGGATTGGATTTGAGGTTGAGGTGGTGTCGGCGCATCGTTCTCCCGCGCGCGCTGCAGAATATGCGGAGACGGCTGCGGGGCGCGGGTTAAAGGCGATCATCGTGGGCGCAGGCGGGGCGGCGCACCTCGCGGGAGTGGTCGCAGCGCTCACAACGCTACCCGTGATTGGAGTGCCGATGGCGGCGACGTCGCTCAACGGCATGGACTCTCTGCTTGCGACGGTGCAAATGCCGGGCGGAGTTCCCGTGGGGACGATGGGGATCGGAAAGCCGGGGGCGATGAACGCGGGCATTTTCGCGGCGCAAATTCTGGGAGCATCCGACGCGCAGATTTTGCGCGCCGTGGCGCAATACAAGAAGGAGTTGGCGGCCGGTGTTGCGGAAAAAAACGCGCGACTGCAGCGCGAACTAGCAGGACAAAAATAGCCATGGGAGCATGGCGGGGATGGCCTTTAGAACTGGCCGGGACCCGAAGGCTTGCCCGGTGGATGTTGGAGGCTCGGGGCGCCCGACGGGCGGATCTGCTCGCTGCCCGGTTTTGGAGCTTCCTCGGGCGGCGCGATGAACCAGCCGATGCCTTGCTCTTTATTGATTTCCGCTTCAATCATTCGCGCGCCCGGGTGCACGATCGCGCGAAGAGACTCACGCAGGAATGCCGCGACACTGACTGCAGATAATTTCTCGATATCACCATTCAGCATGGAATTGGAAGTGTCGCGCAGTTCGGGTGAAGCCGATAGAGCCGCGGTGATGCGTGGGTCTCCTGACGTAACCAGGGCGGAGAGATTTGCGCCGGCCGGTTCCGGTGGATAGCTGATTTCTACAAGGCCGCGCGGCTGACCTTTCTCGGGCGGCCAAAGTTGGGTGTATTGCGGTTGGAGAACGGTGGTCTGCCAGAAATCGCCTCGCTCGGGCTCCTGCTCAATCGGATATTGAACGACCCAAACTTCCGCGCCGTAATTTTGGACGTAATCCACCAGGACCATTACGAGGAGCGGCTCGTTGGGTGCGAAATTCAGATTGTCGTGTATGCGATCGGCGATTGCTGTGAGGCGTTCGTGCAGCCGCCCCGCGAGCTGCTCGATATCGCTCGCTTCAGCGTCGGCCTCTCCGCTAGTTCCGCCCAATGTAGGGGCCCTGCGGAGACCCGCGGGCGGCGGCAGTTGTGGCAATTCGTTATCGATGCGCGCGAGTTCGCGATGTTCGCTCGGTAACCACCAATCGGCCGCGCCCAAGAGAATTGCCACACGCTCATCAGAGAGCGGAACAACCATCGGAGGGCGGGTCTCGGGTTCGATGGGATTTTCCGCTGTCGCGACTACGATTCCATCTTTGGCGACGCCAATTACGACCCGGCCGGCGCAGAGGTTGGCGACTATTTCCTCGGCGCTCTCCTGATCAGGATTTTGCGCGAGGGAATGCCGAGGGGAAATCGACGCGGCAGCGATTAGAGCGATGAGACAAATGGCAAATCGGCATAATGGATGAACGGCAGTGTGGCGACGCGGCATTGCGTTGTGAGATGCGCATGGAAGCGAAGTCGATGCCACGGGTATGTCCTGGAAGCCGGCCAACAAACGATAGAAGCACTGATTCAAGTTACCATAATGGGCGCCAGGGAAAGTTCAGAATTTCCTCGGGAGTGCTGCACGGCAACCCGTGGATAACAGATTATCCTGGCGCGCGAGTTTTGAGTAAAATCAGATGAGGGGTTTCGGCAATTATGAAACACAATGGGAAACGGCTTGAAGATATTTTGGAGTCGCACGTGAAATTCACGAAGGGCGATGCGAGCGGAGTGCGCGCGGATTTATCTGGCGCAAAGCTGGCGGGCGCGAACTTGCACGGCGCGAATCTTTCGTACGCATTGCTACGCGAGGCGAATCTGGAACGGGCGGACCTGGGAGAGGCGCGACTCGGGGGCGCCGATTTCAGCGGCGCGAAAATGAAACGCGCCGATTTGCGCCGAGCCGACTTAACGGAAACGATTCTGGCCGGCGCGGATTTGCGCGAAGCGCAATTGGGGGGCGTCGAGTGTTTCCGCGCGGATCTGAGTGGCGCGAATTTGCGGGGCGCGAATTTGCGTGCAGCGAATTTTCGCAGTACAAACATGCGCGGCGCCGATTTGCACGGCGCGGACGTGACCACGACCATCCTGCGCGAGACGGAGTTGGAGGGCGTCGATCTTTCGGGATTGGATCTAACCACAACCCTGATGCCGCGCGGCTGGAAAGCCGAAGAAAGCAAGAAGTAACGCCGAGCCATCTGGCATGACCGAGAGATTCGCCGCAACTCTTGAGCTGCAGAATTAGAAATTATTTAGGAGCAACGTAACTGGCGGCGTCGGGATATTCGGCGCCGGCCGCAGCGCCGCGAATTGCCGGATTGCGGCGTCGGGTTTCGATGCCGAGGCGCTTGATTTTCTGGTTGAGAGTGGAAAGCGGAATCTGGAAGCGTTCGGCCGCTTCGGTCTGGTTCCAATTCGAGTGCTCGAGCATGTCGATGATTATGCGGCGCTCGACTTCCTCCATAATTTCGAAGAGCGAGCGCGTATTCGAACGCGAACCTGCCTCGCCCGGCATGGGCGGCAGGAATTCGGCGAGATGAAGATGCACGCCGCGTACGATTTCGCGGCTGCGAACGGCTTCCGGAAGCAAGTCCACGTCCATCGAATCTCCATTGGAGAGGACAATCGCGCGTTCGACCACGTTTTCAAGCTCGCGCACGTTGCCGGGCCAGTCGTAATCCATCAGGACACGCATGGCCGGAAGCGAAAAATAGCGCATGGGCTTGCCATTGTCCTTCGAGAAACGCTCGAGGAAACGTTCAACGAGGAGCGGGATGTCTTCCCTCCGGTCGCGCAACGGAGGAAGCGCGATATTGATCACGTTGAGGCGGTGGTACAAATCCTCGCGGAAGCGCCCTGCGTGGACCAGGGACATCAGGTCTTCGTTTGATGCGGCAATGATGCGGACATCGACTTTAATCGTGTCCGTGCCGCCCAGGCGCATGAATTCCCGTTCCTGAATCACGCGCAGAAGCTTTGCCTGCGTCTCCGGGCTGATGGTGCTGATCTCGTC
>DATGJE010000135.1:0-9417 GCA_035295305.1 Candidatus Acidiferrales bacterium
TGAAGTACAGGCCAAACTCCGTCCCGGCAAACAAAAGATTCGCGTCCACCGGATCTTCCACAAAAGCCAGCACCGCGCCATTTTCCGGAAGATTCGACGAAATCGAAGTCCATGTGTCGCCCTGATTCGTGCTCTTCAGCAGATACGGATGAAAGTCGCCGCTCTTGTGATTATCGAACGCGGCATAGACTGTATTTACGTCATGGCTGGACGCAACCACGCGCGCGACAAACGCTCGCTCGGGCACGCCGGGAAACGTCTCGTGTCTCTTCCAAGTTGTTCCACCGTCGGGCGTGAACTGAATCAGGCCGTCGTCGGTACCCACATAGATAGTGCCTTCTCTCATCGGCGATTCTGAAATCGACACAATTTCGCCGTAGGTCGAAGTGGACGAATTTTTCGCCACGGCGCCAGGCCCCCATACCTTGCCCATCACCGGCAACGTGTTGGGGTCGATTTGCCGGCTCAAATCCGGACTGATTGCTTTCCAATTGTCACCGCGGTCGTCGCTGCGAAATAAAATATTCCCGCCGAAATAAAGTCGCGTATGCGAAAACGAGCTGATAATAATTGGCGAATCCCACCACCAGCGCAGCGGCGGCGCGCCGGCGCCTTCCTGCGGCTTGATTCCCTTTTGCTGGCCTGTCGTGCGGTCATAGCGCACCAGTCCGCCAAATTGTGACTCTGCGTACACCGTGTTCGGATCTTGCGGATCTGCTTGCGAATGGAAACCGTCGCCGCCCGACGTCACAAACCAATCCTCATTGGTGATTCCGGAAGCGCTCACCGTGCGCGAAGGCCCGCCCACCGAAAAATTGTCCTGCGTGCCGCCGTAAACGAAGTAGAACGGCTCCGCATTGTCCACCGATACATCGTAAAACTGCGCTAGCGGCAAATTCGCTTTCCACGTCCAGTTTTTCGCCCGGTCGTAACTCTCATACAGTCCGCCATCGCAGCCCACCAGCATGTAATTCGGATCGTTCGGGTCGATCCACATCACGTGATTGTCAACGTGCTTCCATTTTTCGCCGAGCGGATGCACCGTCTTTCCGCCGTCATCCGAAACCATCAGGATCACGTTCATGACGTAGAGCCGGTCGACGTTCTTCGGGTCCGCCGTAAGCTGCCCGTAGTACATGCCCTGCGCGTTGAATGGCGACTGGCGTTCCCACGTCGCGCCGCGATCCGTCGAGCGAAAAATTCCTCCATCGCGATCCGCCGCTTCGATCTCAGCGTATACGACATTGTGATCCGCGGGAGAAATCGCGAAACCGATGCGTCCCATGTCAACTTTTGGCAGGCCGCGCGTCACTTTGTTCCAGGTTTTTCCCGCGTCGGTGGATTTGTAGATAGCGCTGCCGGGGCCGCCATCAATCATCGTGTACTGCCTCCGCTCGCGCTGCCACGCGGCGGCATAGAGAACATTGGGATCTTCCGGGTCCATGGCGACGTCACCGACGCCCGTGTGCTCGTCCACCGAAAGAATCTTGCTCCACGTTTTCCCTGCATCCGTAGTCTTGTAGAGTCCGCGATCTCCGCCACTGCTCCACAGCGGCCCCGCGGCCGCAACGTACACCGTATTCGTATCCTTCGGGTCGATGACGATCCGCCCGATATGCTCCGAATGTTTCAGCCCCATATTCTTCCAACTCGTTCCGCCATCATCGGAACGGTAAACGCCATCACCATACGCGACGCTGCGTTGGCTGTTCGCCTCGCCAGTGCCTGCCCATATAACCGAAGGATTTTGCGGGTCGATCGCAAGCGCACCAATCGAGTACGAGCCTTCGTGGTCGAATACCGGAGCCCACGTACCGCCGTCGTTCGTCGTTTCCCATATTCCGCCAGATGCCGCGCCGACGTAGTAGTGCGCGCGATCTGTTGGGTCCACGGCAATTGCCACGATCCGACCCGAAATCAGCGCCGGCCCAATCGGCCGCAGCGTCAATCCCGCAAACGTTGCAGACGACATCAGCTCCGGCGGCTTTTGTTCATCATGTTTGGCCGATTGTTGCAGCGGCTCTTCCTTCGCTTTCTTCTTTGATCTTTGAGATGGGGACGCGACCAGAGGAATTCCGATACACAGCACAACCGCAAAAAAGAAGGTTCGCCGCAGATTCACAATGTCACTCCTTATTCGAACCATTGCAGAAGAGGCGTATGTATACCGCATCGCCAGTGAAAAATGAACACTGGAATCGTTTGGAATCGCACCCCGCCCGATTCGGGCACGTAGCTTAACAGACGAGGGGCCGCACTCTGCGGTTACAACGATTCGGAACTCCGGAATGTCGGCGTGAATGCGCCGCGACGCGCTCTGAAACGCATCGGTGTCACTTCACGTCTCTACAAGCAGTTCGCAGCTCAATACTCAGCTCGCGTACAATTACCGGAATTTCCTGAAAATGGGAGGGAGAAATGGCGCACAACCTCGGTCGCACTTCCGCTTGGCGAGTCAAATGGGCCGCGACTTGGCTCGCACTGGCAGTGTTTGCCTTAGCCCCAAATCTCTTCGCGCAAGACAAGTACCAAAAGCCGCCGAAGGAAGTCCTCGACGTGCTGTTCGCTCCCGCCCCGCCCGTCGCATTTGCCAGTCCGCAAGGTGACGAGATTCTCGTCGCCGAACCCGTTCGCTACCCGCCCATTTCCGAGCTCGCGCGCCCAATGCTTCGCATCGCAGGAGTGCGCATCGATCCCGCCAATTCCGGCCAGCACAATCCCCAACGATTTTTGCATCTCGCGTTGGTGCGAACATCGGACGGCCACAGCAAGCCGATCGTTTTTCCCGCTGGCGCCGGTTTCGGACGACCCGAATGGGCGCCCGACGGCAAGCATTTTTTTCTTACCGTCACAGCCGACAAGAGCGTCGAACTCTGGATAGGAGACGCCGCGGCAGGCACGATCCGCCGCCTTCCCGGAATCGCGGTGAATTCCACGATTGGCGACCCGTGCACATGGACGCCCGAGAAAAACACGCTTCTGTGTAGAACGGTTCCAGTGAATCGCGGCCGGCCTCCCGCTGAATCGACTGTCCCCATCGGTCCCATCATCCAGGAAAGCTTCGGCAAGGCCGCGCCCGCTCCAACATTCGAAGACCTGCTCGAGAGCCCGCGCGACGAGCAACTTTTCGACTACTATGCGACTTCCCAACTCGCTTTCATCGATGTTGCCAGCGGCAAAACCACGCCTCTCGGCAAGCCCGGCATCTTCGAGACCGCCAATCCTGCGCCGAACGGACGATATATCTTGGTTGCGCGGATCCATCATCCCTATTCCTATATTCGCCCGTTTGAGAATTTCGCTCACACCGTTGAAGTTTGGGATCGCACTGGACACCTCGCTTACAAACTCGCCGATTTGCCGCTCGCCGAGACCATTCCGATCGGTGGCGTGCCAACAGGCCCTCGCGATTATCAATGGCAGGCGGCCGCTCCAGCAACTCTTGTCTGGGTCGACGCACTGGACGGCGGCAATCCGCGTACGAAAGTCCCGAATCGCGATCGCATTATGTGGCTCAAAGCGCCATTCACAGACCAGCCTGCGGAACTCGCCCGTACCGAGTACCGCTTCGCCGGACTTTTTTGGGGCGAGCGCGGCGATTTGGCCATGCTGCGCGAAACGGACCGCAATCGCCTGTGGGAACGCACCTGGTTTCTAAATCCGCAGGATGCCTCCCCGAAACCGCGCCTCGTCTGGGATATGAGCGCTCAGGAACGTTACAAAAATCCTGGCCAACCCGTTATGCGCGTGCTCGCAAACGGCCACCCTGCGATGATTGAAGAAGATTCCAATATTTTCCTCACCGGCCAGGGCGCGTCTCCCGAAGGCGACCGTCCCTTCCTCGATCGTTTCAATACACAATCGCTTCAGGCCGACCGCATTTTTCATTCCGACGACAAAAGCTACGAAGAAGTCGTCGCGCTGGCTTCCCCGGACGGCTCGAAATTCATCACTCGCCACGAAACGCCCGCCGATCCGCCGAATTATTTTTTGCGCACGGCCGGCAGCGACGAACCGCGCGCGTTGACGCATTATGCCGACCCCACGCCTCAGTTGCGCGGCATCCACAAAGAGCTAGTCAGTTACAAGCGCGCGGATGGCGTGCCGCTTTCCATGACCGTTTATCTTCCCGCCGACTACAAAGAGGGCGAACGCCGCCCCGCCGTGATTTGGGCCTACCCGCGCGAATTCACCGACGCGCAAGTCGCCAGCGAAGTCACCGGCTCGCCGAATCGTTTCACCGAGTTCACCGGTCTGTCGCCGCTGTGGTTTTTGCTCGATGGCTATGTGGTGCTTGACGGGCCCACGATGCCCGTCATCGGCCCTCCTCGAACGGCCAACGACAAATATGTTGAGCAGATTGTCGCCAGCGCGAAAGCCGCCATCGACAAAGCCGCCGAGATGGGCGTAATCGATCCGCATCGCGTCGGCGTGGGCGGGCACAGTTACGGCGCTTTCATGACCGCCAATCTCCTCGCCCACTCCGATCTTTTCCGCGCGGGAGTCGCCCGCAGCGGCGCATATAACCGCACCCTCACTCCCTTTGGATTTCAAAATGAGCGCCGCACGCTCTGGGACGCTCCGGAGGTCTACCTCAAAATGTCGCCATTCATGTACGCGAATCAATTCCACGCGCCCATTTTGTTGATTCACGGAATGGCCGACAACAATTCCGGTACTTTCCCAATTCAATCCGAGCGCATGTACATGGCCCTCAAAGGCAACGGCGCGTCAGTTCGTTACGTGCAACTGCCCGATGAAGCCCACGGCTACCAGGCACGCGAATCCATCGAGCACATGATTTGGGAAATGCTTCGCTGGTTCGATAAATACGTGAAACCGGAGACGCACCAATAAGAGAAGCGCTTTTCGCATATCAAAGCGGCCTCCGATTTGCTTGGTTTGACTTACCGCCGCACCCAACTGTCCCGAAACGGTGTACGGACTTTCCCATACGTTTATGAGGAGTTGTCCCTATATCTTTTCGCCGCAGACTGCCCCACCATAACTGACGTAGTGCGCTGTCAGGCCTCAGCAAACTTGCGCGTCCGAGTAGCATTCACACCGGATTGCCATGATTGGCGCCAGCCCAAAGTTGTCTAGTCGTACTCGTAACCGGCCCCCGAGAATTCATAGGAGAGATCAATGAACGCAAGGCAAAATTACATTTACGCCAGGATCAAGAAGGCGGCCATCGGAACAGCAACGACCGGCGCGCTGCTTCTGTTCATCGGAGCCGCCGTTCCGCAGTATGCGCACGCCCAAGACCAGGATGAACACCATGAAATGCGCGAGCGGGACCGCAAGGGCATGGAAAAGTGCCAACAGCGCACTCGGAAAGCGGAAGCCAAGCTCACCGAGGAGATGCGCGAACACGGCAACCGCAGCCGTCAAGCGGACAGAGCGTGGTTGGAACTTCGCGAACAACGTCAGCGCTGCTTCACTGCGTACCATCAGTGGTGGAACGGACGCGATCAGCAATGGCGCGAGGACAATGACTGGAATCGTGATCCTCGAGGCGATCGGGACGATCATGACAGAGACCGCCACCCCGACGGCCCCGGCGCCCACCACCAGTAACGTTCCATGGCTTCCTCCCGCCTGAGCCTTCGCAATAATTCAGGGCTCGGGCCGGGACGAGGCTCAATCGCAGCTCGTAATCCACTTCAATAATCACGCAATCGCGGAATTGGTACCCGGGGTGGGAGTCGAACCCACACGGCCTTGCGGCCTGAGGATTTTAAGTCCTCTGCGTATGCCATTCCGCCACCCGGGCACAGCACATGGCAATAACTTATCACGTCGTTTGCAACGCCAAAACATCGTGCAACGGGAGCCTTATCGGCCAGCCAGCACGCGCAAGAATTGCGTCGCAATTGCATCCCACGAAAAATATTCCTTCTCCGCAACCGCGCTCCGCCAGCGTAGGTCCTTCCGGAATTTTTCGTCGCTCAGAACGCGGCAGAGCGCGGCGGCCACGCCGTCCCGATCACCGCTTTCAACCAACAATACGCCTGCCTCGGTAACTGGAAACGCGGTTTCTTCTCCGCGGTATCCCACAATCGGCAGACTGCACGCGATGCCCGCTATCGCGCTGCTGCGCCGGCTGGAAATATGTCCTCGGACACAAAGCAACACGTCGGCCTTCGCAAGGTTTTCGCGGATTTGCTCGGCTGGCAGCACACCGAGGATGGATAGCTCTACACCTGATCCCTCGAGATCTTTCAGCAGTATGGGCTCGGCTTCCGATGAACCCCTTCCAAGAATCACCAACCGCAAGTTTCCACTCTTGGAAATTGCTTGCCGCGTAACATAACAAATATCCTCCGACTCATTCCTAGCTTGCTCCCCGCCGTTGAACCCAAACACAGCTATGGTCGGCACATCGTCCAGTTTTGCGCCGCGATCCCCTGGTCCCACCTCAGGAATGGCGCTTCCGACGGGAATAAACACTGCCTTCCCGGAATTCTTCGGCAGCCACGGAACTTGCGCCGCGGGCACCGTCAAAACGCAGCGCGCTGCCCACCGCAAAGCCAGACGCATCGTGCGGTACTGAAACGCAACCCTCACGCGCTGTTTCCACCCACGCGCTTGATCGTACCGGATGTCGTGGAACACAACGCAAATCTTCGCTTCACGCGATTTCAGAATCCGCAGAGCAGCCAATGCGCCGACCGGAAAGCCGCGCCGCGACCACATCAGCGCCGTATATTGAAACAGAACCCAGCGTCCTCTCCACTGTCTGCTCTCTCTCCAAAGTTGTCCAATCGCTTTCAGCCAGCCATGGGTTTCCCAACGCATTTCGACGATGTCCAAATGTTCTCCACAGCGCCCGAATGCCGCGCTCAACTGCGAACAATAATCGCGCACTCCGTCGGTCGGCAGGTCCAGCCGTCCGAGTAGCACGAGCGGTGCTGGATCAAAAATGGGCATCGCGTAAAATAAGGGAGCCCGCTGTGAATTATGCCGGGGTCCAACTCCTCAAGTTATTTTTGTCGCCGCTTCTTCTCGTTCTGCGCGACGGGCCTCCGCCGAGCCAACCATTTCTCGATCTCGGTCACGTCGCCCAGGATCGTTTGCGCTCCCAACGCGCGCAGTCGCCCCGCGCGGACTCGACGCTCTACGCTTCCCCGCGGCAGCACGCCCACAAATGCCATGCCGGCTGCCTTCGCCGCAAACGCGTCATCCACATTGTCGCCCAGATAAATTGCTTTCGATGCTGGAAGGCCGTTGAGAATTTGCAGCAAGCCTTCGGGATCAGGCTTCGGCTTCGAAATACTTTCGACGGTAACAATAGATGAAAAGTATCGCCGCACATCAAATCGCTCGAGCGTGTGGCTCAACTCCGAGCGTGTGCGGCCGGTAAAAATCGCAAGCCTCGCGCGACGGGAAAGCTTCGCCAGTTGCTTCTCCGGCAGCAGCCAGCGCTCCCCAGCCACATTCCCGTGCTTGCCATCGGCCCAGTAAAGATTTTCGAACTGCTTCTTCACGTCATCGTAAGAAAAACGTGCGCCAAGCTTATTCACCCACGCGTGCGTCAGCGTCCAATCGTCATTGAACCCGGAGCGATTTTTCCATTCGTGCAGCTCCCTGCGCCCAACGCGCTTCCCCGTGAAGTGCCGCACCGTCTCCAGAACTGTCCGCTGATACGATTCGCGCACATCCACCAGCACACCATCTACGTCAAAGATGATTACTTCCCATGGCGCCGTTGCGGCGCGCGCAATTTTCCTAGCGTTCACAGAATGGTTTCCAGAACGCTGAGAAATCTTCGCATCTGCTCCGCGGTGCCAATCGTAATTCTGACGAATCCAGGCCGCTCGAAACTGTTGGTTTGATCGCGAACCAGAATACCGCGCCGCTCAAGCGTGGCTGTAATTGCAGGACCTCGTGCTCCAAAATCCACAAGCACAAAGTTCGCGGCGCTCGGGAACACTCGCACGCCCAGCCGTGATAGCCCTCGCTCGAGAATCGCGCGGCCTTGCCAAATTGTCTGCACAGCCCGGCGCACAAATGCGCGATCTTTCATCGCGGCCTCCGCTGCCACCAGCGCCGCTGTACCCACCGGAAAAGGTGCTTGCGCGCGTTTCAGAATGACTGACACGTCTCGGTGTGCAAAAATACATCCCACACGCAATCCCGCCAAACCCGTGGCCTTCGAAAAAGTCCGCGTCACGGCCAGGTTGCGCCTCCGGCGAATCTGCGGCAGCACCGTAACGCCCGAAAATTCGAAATATGCTTCATCTACGACTACAAGAGTTCGCGCAGCCGCGTTGAGAATTGTCCCCAGCGTCCGCGCACCCAGCAAATTCCCCGTCGGATTATTCGGGTTCGCCAAAAAGAAAACTGACGGCTCCGTTTTCAACGCCCGCAGTACATCACGCAATGGAAATCGCATCTCACGGTCGTAGTGCAGCGTGCGAATCCTCGCATCTCTTTGTTCCGCGTAGAACCGGTACATCGGAAAAGTCGGCTCAACCAGCAGGACGGAGCGTCCACGCTCAATGTACGCGTCCGCAATCAGTCGCAGCGCCTCGTCGATTCCGCCCACCACGAGCATTTCGTTGGCCTGAACTCCAAACCAAGGCGCCAGCCGTGCAATCGCTCTCTCTTTTTCGGGATACATCGTCAGCGTTTCCGCATTCAGCCGCCGCAACGCTGTCCGCACTTTTGACGAGCAGCCCGACAAATTCTCATTCATGTCCAGACGCAGTTTGCCCGCGCGATTCTCGAGCATCGGTGGACGGTCATGCCCATCGGCCAGCGCGCGTCGCGGCATCACTGAATGTTTTACGCCACGCTTCATCGCCGCATCCACGACGCCAATTCAGTAAAAATGTTTTTGGAATTATCGGAACGCAGATAGGCTCTCGAAGTTTTCATAACGCAAGCAAAAACCGTAGGGATGAAAGTGAGGTTCACTCTCCAGAAGCTGATGTTGCTTGTTCCGAGGAGTCACTGGCTGGCGAATCATCAGCCGCGGGCGATTCGCCGATTGACGGCTCGACAGGAACTGCTGCAACCGCGGGCGCTGCCGAAGTCTCAGCGCCAACAGTCGCGGGTTCTGCCTGTGACTCCAGCCGCGCGCCAAGTGCAGCGGCAATCAAATCCACGACGATTCGCGCGCCGCGGCCGTCGCTATCACGTTCTGGATTGTATGCCGCAACCTCGAAGGCCACCAGCCGTCCTTGTTTCGCAAAAACTTCCAGCGCCTGCCGAACTTCTTCCAGTCGCAGCCCGCCGGCTCCCGGCAAATCCGTCGCTTGAAAATCTTCGCTCGCAATCACGTCGACGTCCAAGTGCACAACCAACTCGTTTTTGCCCCCGTGAATGCGCTCAACGGCCATCTCCGCGGCGGCCACGGCGCCCATTCGTTGAATGTCGCTCGCTCGCAAAATCCGGATCGGAAAGCGCGAA
>DATGJE010000136.1:0-5779 GCA_035295305.1 Candidatus Acidiferrales bacterium
GATAGAGGAACTCAAGCCACATGTTGTGACACTCGATCTGGAAATGCCGCGAATGGACGGAATTGCAATGTTGCGCGAAATCACACGCCGGTACCGCTTGCCAGTGATTGTGTTCAGTGCGCATTCGCGCGAAGGCGCGCAGGCCACGTTGAAGGCGCTCGCGCTCGGGGCGTTTGATTTCGTTACCAAACCAGACAACGCTGCGTCCGGCCACTTGCAGGAGATCGCTCGGGAACTCGCCATCAAGATCAAGACTGCTGCGATTTCGGGTTCTCCAAAAATGATGCCGGAAGTCCGCTCGGTACAATTCAAGGGTACCGCCTGCAAGAATCAGTCTCACCATCCTCCAACGCGCGTGGTGGCTATAGGGATCTCGACCGGCGGGCCAAACGCTCTCGAATACATGCTCTCCAAAATTCCCTTGGACTTTGCCGGGTGTTTCCTCGTCGCACAGCATATGCCGGAGGGTTTCACGGAAATGCTGGCGAAACGGCTAGACGAAAACTCGATGATCCACGTGCGGGAAGCGCGCTCAGGCGAACTATTGGTCGCAGGACAAGCGTTGATCTGCCCCGGCAACCGCCATTTGTCGGTCCGTCGCGCCAGGACAGGTCATATAGCTGTTGTTTCAGACTCAGCGCGGGTCAACGGCCACCGGCCCTCGGCGGATGTGTTATTCCGCTCCGTCGCGAAGGAATTTGGCGATCAATCCATCGCTTTGTTGATGACGGGGATGGGGGACGACGGCGTCGAAGCCATTCGCGCAGTGAAAGACGCCGGTGGATTGACACTCGCTCAGGATTCAAGTTCCTGTGTTGTCGACAGCATGCCGCGCAGCGCTACTGAGCGAGGATACGTGACGCGCGTCTTGGAACTGGAAGCGTTGCCGAACTTCCTTTACGCCCAATGCGCTGTAGATCAGGCCGCAGCGGTCGGCGACAAGAGCTAAGCTAAGCGGAACAGTTGAATGAAAAGTGAGCATCGGTCATGAGGAGAAAGTCATGAAACCATTTACGCCATTGACTCGAAAGCAGGATAGCCAGCCCGTCCGCTACCTAGTGGTGGACGACTCGGTCTTCGCGCGCAAGAGCCTGGCAAAGATGATTGATACGTTTGGCGGCGAGCTTGCCGGCGAAGCTGGCGATGGTTGTACAGCGATTACCGAGTACGCCCGCACAAAGCCGGACATCGTCCTGATGGACATCACCATGCCACAGATGGAGGGCATCGAAGCTGTCGAGCGGATTGTCCGTCAGCATCCCGAGGCGCGCATCGTCATGGTCTCTTCCGTCGGCTACCAGGACAACATCCTCGCAGCGCTCCAAAAGGGCGCGCGTCATTTCGTACAGAAGCCTGTGAAGCCCGACGTCCTTTACGAAATTATCCGCTACGTTCTGAATGACGACGGTGTACCTGCACCCGCCGGCGTGGGAGAGGCACAGTCATGAAGATGCAGCTGATTCAACCGTTCATCAGCGCCGCTGATTCAATTTTGGCGCATACGCTCGATGGTCCGACAAGAATCGGCGATCTCAGCATGGAAGAAGAAGGCTATCGGCCCAAGGGCTTCTCCGCGCGAATCGCAATTCGTGGAGAAATCGAAGGTCGCGTCATACTCGACATGGACTCCGCCACGGCTGCACGTGTGGCGAGCGCATTAGCGGGTTACGAAGTGAATGAATCCGAGCAAGTGGTTCGGGAAACCCTGTGCGAATTGGCAAATATGATGATCGGCAATGCGGTCACGCTGCTGAACGACCACGGATATCAATTTAAGGTTCATCCGCCCGAAGTGCACACCGGCGAAGAGACGGTCCGCGGTACACCCGACACCGAGGCAATGGCCATTTATTTTGATACACCGTGTGGCCGCATTTTTGTCAATATTTCGATGCGCTACAATCGCAGCCACCGGCCGGAGCACGAACCCGCTCTTAAATAGGAATTCTCTTTGACGTTTGCTTAAATTGCCCTTTAACTGCTATTCGTCGGAATGTCCTTCCAGATCTTTCCGCAGGTATTTCACTCCGTGGCGATAAAGGCCCGCTGTTGGCAGAGCGCGAACGTGCACCACTACGGCGGGAATAAACACGTTCGCGGTCCCTTGCGTGTACGGAACCGCAACTTCCAGCTGCGCCCCTTCCTCATACTTTCGGCGGCTTCGAAACGCAATTCCCTGCCGCGAAACGTTCTCACAAACGGCCATTTCCTCGGCACCAACGCGCTCGCGAACACAAGCCATTAATCGTGTATCGTACCGAGTGGTTTCACGTTCAGGCGACGAAGCAGCGGCATCTACCCCGGTGCCCTCACGGTGCGAGCCGGCCGTCGCGTTATGACGCAGAGATTCCAAGGGCTGTTTCCAAATCGTCGGCGATTCGCAGGTGCGGCAATTTCGCGCGAATAAACGGTTCGATTCAAACTCCTTCAACTCGCGCGAATTCAGATATGCCAGTTCCCGGCCGCCGCAATGCGAACATTCCACAAGCAGCCGCACGACTGCATCCACGGACTCATCTACCGAAGGAAACTCGATCCCCCAGAAATCCAATTTCGAGTCTGCGAATGCGATGCCATAGGCAACACCACCTGCACTATCCTTCTCGTGCGCAACGACGCGTACTTCCGCTTCGCGGCGCGAGCCGTCAAATAGTTGTCGACTCACCCGCAGCACCTGGTCAATATGAAGCGGCCTGTCGAGCGTGATCAAAGCCCCATGGCGATTGACTACGATAGTCGTCGCGGTATCGATGAACGGCCGATTTTCCGCGTCGATTCCGGCAGCCTGAAGCGGTAACGAAATAGATATGCGGTCGCTGCGGCGATTGCTCCGCGAGCCCATGAAATGTCTCCTCAACGGAAACTTTTAATGTCGGCCTACGTTAACACACGCCGAGAGCTCGCTAACGCGGCTCAGACTTCGAGTTTCCGGCGCGAAACTCCCCTGGGTTAAGTCCCAAAGGGATGTTCGATCGATGGACTCTGGGGTGTAAACAGCTTCGCGCCATCTTCAGTGATGTGCATGCAGTCTTCCAGGCGAACGCCAAACTCGCCACGAATGTAAACGCCTGGCTCGTCGCTGAAGCTCATGCGTGGCTCCAGCTTCAATGTGTCACCGCCAACCAAATACGGCCATTCGTGGTCGTCCATCCCGATGCCGTGACCCAGGCGATGCCCAAAATACTTGTAACCCGGACCGTAGCCATTGTCTTCGATGACTTTTCGCGCCGCAGCATCCACCGATTGCGCTTCGACTCCCGGTCGCGCCTGCGCCAATGCTGCGCTTTGTGCGCGGTGAACGATATCGAATACCTTTTTCATTTTATCCGTGGGCTTGCCCAACACAAACGTGCGGCTGATATCGGAGTGATAGCCCTCGACTGTGCAGCCGCCATCCATCAACAGAATGGTCCCTTCTTCAACTTTTTGCGGCTCAATCGATCCGTGAGGCAAAGCTGAATATTCGCCGACTTGCACCCCGGCATCACCCGCAAACCCCAGTTGATCGTGTGCCTCCGAAACCATGCGCGAGAAATCCTGCTGCGTCATTCCCGGCTTGAGTGCGCGCCACGCCGCTTCATAGGCTTTGAGTGTCACCTCATTCGCGAGCTGCAGCAAATCGATTTCGTGCTGCGTCTTGTGCATGCGACATCCGGCTGTGACCGGAGTCGCACTCGTGAACGTGACCGACGGGGCAGCGTGCGCGACGCCGTCGCTCTTGAAGAACCATACGGTCTCCTCAATGCCCAGCCGGCCCGTGGAAATGCCCCTGTCTTTCAATCCCTGCGCGACTCGCTCGTACGGGCTTTCGTTCTCCTGCCAGATGCGGATGTCCGGTTTTCCTGCAAACGGCCCGCGATTGATCTGCTCTCTGGCACGATCTTCTTCAAACGCGGGAGAAACAAAAAATGGATCGCCATTTGCCGGCAAAATCAGCGTAAACGTGCGTTCGCTTAACCACCAGTCGATGTTCGCAAAATACTTCATCGACGTTCCGCCAATCAGCATAATGGCGTCCAAGTGATTTTCACGCATCAGCCTCCGCGCTCGCTCGACGCGCTCCTCCCGTTCCTCGACCGAAATGGGCTTAGCCTGATCGCGCAATGATTTCAAATTCGCGATAGAAGGCGGGAGATTACCGCAGGCTACATCATCCTGTGCTAAAAGCAGACGCGACGCGAGCGGTACACTTGCAGCAACTCCTGCCACCTGAAAAAACTTTCGCCGGGAAAGCATGCAGTTTTCTCCTTTGGCTATTCGATTGATGGCCAAGAACGCCGTAAGAGCAAGAAGTCTCCTTCTCGGTCTTAGTCGCACGGAATCATACTCGCGTTTTCGCTTACCAACGCGCGGATTTTTAAGATGTCGGGCGCGGAGCTACACTGATTTGCGCGGCTGAATTCCCGGGAATAAACACCAAAGCAAAAGGATCGGAACGATCGGAAAAATTGGTAGCGATACCGGGACTCGAACCCGGATTTGAGCCTTGAGAGGGCTCCGTCCTAACCTTTAGACGATATCGCCATTGCAAATTGTGCCCATCGAACGACTGTCACAACTTACCGAGCCAGTACTCGACGAATGATGACGTAAGTATATCGCGTGTCGTGTGCCCCCTCAACTTTTTCAACCGTGCCGCATCGCCAGGAAACGCATTGCTATCCGCGTGCGTCCCTGATACCACAACGAATAAAAAGGGGGGTGTGATGACAAGCAGACGCATTGTGCTCGGCATTTTAGTGACGCTTTTTGTCTGGGTGGCAATCACGTTTGTGGGCGTCTCGGCAACTCGCGCCGACGGGAAGCACGCGAAGCAGAAACCCCCATCGTCAGAAAGACAATCGCCGCAGAGCTCGCAGCAAATCGACGCGCAATATACGTCTCAGATCCGGCAGTACACCACTGAACCGTACTTAATTACGCCTCTTGTCGATCATCTGCCCTCCTCCGCGACAGTTCCTTCGCCGGACAAAGGGCTCGGCTACATAATTGGAACGCCAAACAAGCTCACGCACACTGCCGACATCTATCGTTATTACCGCGCACTCGAAAAAGCTTCTCCGCGTGTCCGCGTATTCACAACGGGGAAGAGCGAAGAGGGCCGCGACTTTATGGTCGTCGCAGTCAGCGACGACGCGAATATTGCCCAGCTTGACCATTATCGCGATATCACTGCGAGACTCGCTGACCCGCGAAAAATCACTCTTGATCAGGCGGCCGAGCTCGAAAAGACCGGCAAGCCTTTCTACTGGCTCTCAGGCTCAATTCACTCGCCAGAAACTGGTTCACCCGAGATGTTGATGGAGCTTGCTTACCGCCTGGCTGTTGAAGATTCGCCGATGATCAATCAGGTTCGCAAGAACACCATCGTGCTCATCACTCCGGTGCTCGAAGTCGATGGCCGTGACCGCGAGGTCGACCTCTATAATTGGGAAAAAGCAAACCCGAATAAACCTGCTCCGAGTCTGCTCTACTGGGGACACTACGTGGCGCACGACAACAACCGCGATGGCATCGCCATGGCACTCCAGCTTTCCAAAATCCAGATGAAGACCTTTTTCACGTGGCATCCCCAGGTGCTGCATGACTTGCACGAGTCGATTCCCTTCCTTTATATCTCCACCGGCACCGGCCCCTATAACGCATGGCTCGACCCCCTCGTCATCAGCGAATGGCAGGAGATGGCGTACAACGAAGTGCAGAAAATGACGGATTTCGGCATCCCCGGTGTTTGGACGCACGGCTTCTACGACGGCTGGGCGCCCAACTACATGATGTT